>JAHRWI010000300.1 GCA_019090225.1 Porticoccaceae bacterium | reverse complement strand
CTTGCCTGGCGCACCTCACCCAGACCTTCCTGGTACATCTCGACAATCAGTTCGTTGACGATTATCTGTTCGTGATCTAAGAGCGCTTTTCGGGTGAGCACCGGCGCACAGGGTACATCGCGTTCATCTAGCCTTGCTAACCAGTATTCGCTCGCCTCAGTTTTAATCGCCTCGGCAGTCATTTTTACTCGCTCGGAGACATTTTTGACCCGGCCACCAGGTGTATTAAAACGCTCATCCAGCAACCAGTCTTCACGATCCAGGGCTTTGCACATGCCCTCCCACTCAATATTAGATACTGCACCGGCAGTGATATAACCGTCGCTGGTCTGGTAAACAAGGTCGGGCGCAAACTCCGGTGGCACCTTATCTTCGTCACCAATAACGGTGTATCCAGCCATACCTTCAGCCCAGGTCAAGGCGATCATGGCATCAATCATGGCAAGCTTGACGTGCTGACCTTTACCGCTGCGCGCTCGGGCTAACAGCGCCGCAGTAATGGCCTGTGCCGCTGTGATAGCAGTGGTTTTGTCTGGAATAGCCGTGCGAATCATTCGAGGTCGGCCGGTGTCCCGATCTTTTTGAATATCGGCAAGGCCCGATAAGGACTGGATTACTGGGTCGTAAACTCGCTTATGGGCATAGGGACCGTGCTCGCCAAAGCCGGAGATGGAGCAGTAAACTATCTCCGGCTTAATCGCTTTTATCGCTTCATAACCCAGTCCCATTCTCCCTACAGCACCAGGCCGAAAATTTTGCACAAAGACATCCGAAGTAGCAGCAATCTGTTTCACCAAAGCCACGCCTTGTGGAGTTTTCAAATCAACAGCAATACTTTTTTTACCGCGATTGGCTGATAAAAAAGATGGCGACAGGCCAGACTGACCCCCGCCCATATGACGAACAATATCCCCCTGAAAGGGCTCTACTTTGATCACTTCAGCGCCCTGGTCACACAAAAACATAGTGGCCAGCGGACCAGATAATACTGCTGATAGATCAAGAATACGAAATCCGGATAAAGGGCCATTCATATTGTTGTCTCCGGGCTGGCACCAAATTTAAGCAGGATGATCGTTTTATTAGATGGACTAGAAGCCAGTTACTCACAATTCCAGTTGCTACCGTTGCGTTAGCGCGACAGTAAAAGTCGGTATTATGGTTTTCATTATGGTCGGTGTGATAAATCGATACCACAGGTGCAGCATCACAAAAAGCACCAAGAAGAGATTTATGGATATCATCCCTGCACTGTTGATTACTGCTACTCCTCTATCCGGCATCAGCCACTGACCAGGCGCAAGAGCCTGGGGTTTGCAGAAAAAGATCTGAAAAACAGCTGGAATCAGACGGCCAAAGGTCGGGTACAAACCAAAACCGGCACATTACGATCAGCTCAAGCGCCACTGGGAGGAAATTTATTACTGGGCATGAGTTTTCTGAGTCAATTTAGCGTCACTATAGGTGATAGGGCTGAGCGTCTTATTTTAATAACGTAGCAGGTTACGCTGTATTGGTTTCTTGAGCCACTATCAGCGGTTGAAGATCTTAAAAATGGTACTTCACCGAAGCAAACACTCTGGCTCGGCTACCATGATTAGCCTCCTGAAATACTGAGCGAGTGAGTGGTTTCGCAATTTCGAGGGAGCTGCTCAGGTGCTTGGCAAAGGTTTCAACACCCAGACCTACAGATGCTGCTGAAGCGCGTTCGTGCTGATCAATATTCCACAGCCTGCCTATATCATAGTAGCTATACAGCCTGGTTTGAGTGCGTGGCAGTAGTGCTCGCTGCACCAGATATTGCATTTTTGCCCGGCCGGCAATGCCATGATCACCTATCAATTCAGCGGGATCATAGGCCCCGCCCATTGATTTCCCACCGAAGGCAAAGCGCTGTGATGGCGGCAGACCGCGAGATGCGTACTGGCCGTTTATCTTAAGCACCAATGACCAGCGATCAATTAGAACCCTTCGATAAAAGGCTGACAACTGCGCCACAGAAAACTTTTCCTGACCACGAGACTCGCCCCCCTCTTCGGTGATCAACTGCGTTTTATTAAGGCCAGACAAACCCTGCCGAACACCGACACTGTAACGACTGTAGCTGATATTAGTATCAATCAGGACGTAATCGAGAGCCATTTGCAGGCTATAAATTTCGTCTGAAACCGAAAAGTCCTTACCGACTTCGGCTTTTGATTGGTAATAGTTTATCTGTGCATTTGCGTATAGAGAGCGATTGTAGCCCCTAATTAGCGGATACATCAGTCCGCCACTGCCACTGGTGCTTCGCACTTCGATATCGAGTGGCGCAAGAAAGGCACCCGGCTCAGAGTCAACATAGGAACCATTGAACTTTAATTGCAGCCCCCGGTGACCGATGGGCCAACGGGTGTTGAGCCCGTAATAACTCAGCTCATGGTCATTAATGGTTTGAGCAGTTTTAAATTTAATACTTTCAAATAAGCCGAGAGCGGAGACGCTCGTTAACGACAATAAGCCCTGGTTTTTACCGAGAACTTTACTACCCCTATTGTCTGACTCAAGATCACCAGAAAAACGTTTCTGACGCACCACGACCACCAGCTCTAACTGTCCAGGCTTGCCGTTTTCAAGCGCTTGTATGTGCGTTGTGGCGGACAATCCTGGTAGATCATTTAACCGTAAGCTAGCTGCGATAAGCGCCTTTCTGTCGATCGCCTGGTCAAGCCGAATATCGTTAAAATAGGCTTCCAGGTACCTACTATTGCCCCGGATATCGCCAATCACTCGTATTCTGCTAATGACACCTTCGCTCAAGTCGATATAAGCAATACCGTTGCTAATGTTTTGACCTGGAACTACGGCCAGTGCAGCGGGATAACCACGCTCACGGTAGAATTCGGTAATTCGATTAGCTATCACCCGTAAGGTTTCTACCTCTATATTTACACCCAGATATTGCTCGTAAAGTGGCAGCAAATCTATTGCCTGGAATTGATTTAGACCTCTGACTGCTATCCCAGCAAGAGGCATCGCCTTGTTACCTGACTGGATTGATATGAGTTGATCTGCATTCAGCGCAGTGTCGAAAGTCCCGTTATTTTCCTTTGCCTCCTCGAAGCGTTTTTCCTGCTGGCGCGAGTCAAGCGCTCCAGTCAAGGTAGCGCCGCAGAGCCCAGGTATTGAGACCAATAGATAACCGGCGACTAACAATGCATAAGCGGTAAACTTGAACCTTATCAATCCAGTATTATGTGATCTGTTATGATGCTCTACCATGAGTTAATGCGTGTCCGTAGGTCAGTGCCAGCAGTTCCTGGATCAGAGGGTGAAGGTCAATATTTGCTCTAAACTGCCGGAACCCTACCTACCAATCGTTGGGGATAAAGTTAATGGTAGCAAAACTGAACGTCAAGAGTCTCTTTGTAATCTTTGCCCTGGTCTTCGGCGCACCAGCTTTTGCTAGCGGGGACATGATGCCCGATAATCAGTGGCAGGTCGTTGAACTTACGGGCCACGTACAACATAAACCACCTGGAATGGCTAAGTGGATTGACGTCGAAGCCAACGCCACCCTAACCGCACCTTTATATTTAAAGACCTCAGACGATGCCCATATCCTGCTGAGTCACAGAAATGACAGCACCCGTATCGGCCCGAATTCAACCATCCAGTTTGCTGCTGAAAAAGTCCAATCAACGGGCCTGTTTATGCGGGTCGCGCAAAGCCTTGGCCATGCTTTGTTCAAAATCGAGAGTGGGCAGCCCCGAGAAATAGAAGTGGCCACTCCCTACCTCGTGACCGTGGTCAAAGGCACTACCTTTTCGGTTCAAGTCAGTGACGAACAAGCGATCGTCAACCTGATCGACGGTTTACTCGAGGTTTCTGCACCAGGGTTAAGTGAGCAGGTAATATTGAAAACTGGCCAACTGGCCTTAATGGCTGCAGGCGCAAAAAGTATTACCGTGATTGATCCAACTACTCCCCCGGCAGGTCCAGATGCCAACAATTCAGATGCCAATAATTCAGATAGCGTTTCACCGGCAAATTTCTCGACCGAAGTCATAACTGTGGTCGGCCAGGTAATCTCAGACTATGAGGTTATTGTAGGTCCACCTCCGGGTCCAGCAGGCAACATAGATGAAATACCAACGACAGGCCTCGATACCACGCCACCTGATGATTCATCCAGTGATTGCTCTATCGCTGGACCGGGGAAGTCGGGCTGTGCTCCGGGCCAACAAGAATAGTCCTTTTCAGGTTTGCCTAAGAGCTGCTATCGCTCCTTGAATACATCCGACGGTTCCACCAACACCAACACCGATGCTAAGCTGCCGGGAGCCGCTCACTGGTTAGCACAGTTCGCCAGTCTGGCACTCACCCTGATCTTATATTTAACGGGGTCACTGCAAGGGGATCGAAAATGGCTTTGTTGAACTGAACGCGAAACTGGGTAAAAAAAATGTGGTATCTGATCTCATTCTGATCGAGGTCGATTCACAAAGTCTAAAGCAACTAGCACTCTGGCCCTGGCCACGTAGTTATCACGCTAAAATATTACAACACCTAAAAAGTGCTGATGTCAGTAAAGTTTTTTTCGATATCGACTTCAGCGTCGCCAGTAACCCCGAAGAAGACATAGCCTTTGCCCAGGCGCTCGGCACCTATCCACCCGGCACAGTCTTATTGCCCACCTTTTTACAATACACCTCAAATCAGGCTGATCGACAGCTTTCCCTGACTCAACCTCTAGCCATATTTGCCGAACATGCAATAGCCGTTTCGGTCAGTCTTAGGCCCGACACGGACGGCCTTGTTCGACGTATTAAACTATTTGACCGCTTTGCAGATATCGATCTTTTTACTGCACCCTCTTTGCTCAGTGAACATGACCTCTACGACACCGACCTGATGCTGATTGATTTCAGCATCGACCCCTCTTCATTCATTCGCATTTCTTATGCGGATGTCTATATAGGTAATTACCCGCCTCAGTTTTTTGCCGGAAAAAAAGTCATTGTCGGTGCTACGGCTCTTGAACTAAGTGACCAGATTCCGGTCCCCAATTATCTATCCATTGCTGGCCCAATAATCCAGGCCATGGCCTATCAAACTTTATCTGAAGGCAAGTTAAAACCCCTTGGTCGACTATCAGTGATTCTGGTTTTAGGCTTTATGCAGCTAATTATCATGCTGTTTCTGCGCAACATATCCTGGCGAATCGGACTATTTCTGCTTGTCCTGGTCGCCACTGGTTTCATATTAATTTCTAGCCAGCTCTACGCCCAAAGAATTTTGCTCGATACAGCACCCCTAATCGTCATGCCTTTGCTTAGTTTTTTGATTTTGCAATTCGCCCGTATCGACCGTCAGGCTTTTAACCTCATAAGGCAAGGGCTCCGCTTGAGTAAGCAGGAAGCGTTGATGAGTAATGTCGTTGAGAACACTTCTGAAGGTATTTTGACCCTGGAAACCAACGGCCTGATTAAATCCATCAATTCCGCCGGATTAAAGATGTTTGGCTATACCAGTCGTTTGGATCAAGGCTCTACCGCCGATAGCCTGATCCCCGACTTATCCGGAAAAAATTTGCTCAACGGCAATATTTTCGATGGTTTGGTCAGGGAAGATATGGGCCGCACTTTAGCAGGTGATCTGTTTCCTATCGAATTTACCATGAATAAATTGCAGTTGAACGATGAGCAACTTTATACACTCTTCGTAAGGGATATCACTGAGCGTAAAGCCCGGCAAATAGAACTTACCTACCAGGCCACCCATGACTCTCTTACCGGCCTGTTAAATCGAGCCGCACTCAAGGAGCAACTCCAATTAGCGGTTAGCGCCCATCACGAAAAGCGGCAATCAGCTGCTTTGCTATTTGTCGATCTGGATCGTTTCAAGGAAATAAATGACACGCTGGGTCATGGGGTGGGTGATCAAATTTTGCAGGAATTAGGGCTGCGCTTAAAAGTCCTCGAAAGTGACTCCGTAACAGTCGCCAGAATCGGGGGCGATGAGTTTGCGATACTGACTACAGACAACAGCAGTATTTATATTGAGAAGCTAATAAGCAGCTTATTTGAGCTGATTGAAAAACCCTTTGCCGCAGAGAGTATATCTCTCCAGGTTAATGCCTCTGTCGGCGTCGCTCTCTTACCAACCCACACGACATCCGAAGAAGAACTCATGATGTTCGCTGATGTTGCAATGTATCAAGCCAAGGTCCAGCGTTTAAACTACCTGGTGTATGACGCAAGCCTAAACAGCAACACCCTCCGCAACCTAGCCATTAGCAGTCAGTTAAACCTGGCGGTGGAAGCAGAAGAGTTCGTGCTGTTCTATCAACCGAAAGTGGATATCAACAGCGGCGAGGTTATTTGTCTTGAAGCCCTGGTGCGTTGGGTGCATCCGACATTGGGTATGGTTTCTCCAGACGATTTTATTAATGTTGCTGAACGCTCAGGGATGATTAAACCCTTGACACTTTATACGATGAAGCAGGCGATGATTAAGTGCCAACGCTTAAGGGCGCAGGGGCACGAGGTGCTGATGGCAGTGAATTTGTCGGCTTTTTTGTTACAGGATGTTAGTTTGGTTGCTGATCTGGCTGGGTTTATGGAGGAACTTTCGGTCAATCCCCAATGGCTTGAGTTTGAAATTACTGAAAGCGCCATTGTCGCGGATCCAGAACATGCAATTGGCGTATTGAAAGAACTTCGCGACCTCGGCCTACGCCTGTCCATTGACGACTTTGGTACCGGTTACGCCTCTCTCGCCTACCTGAAGCAGTTACCAGTACACGAACTCAAACTTGATAAATTATTTATTCAGGACTTGCTCGATAATAAAGGCGATCAAATCATTGTCAGATCGACCATCGAGTTAGCCCATAGTCTCTCTTTAACAGTAGTCGCAGAAGGTGTTGAGTCAGAAGAGATTTGTAATTTCCTGCGAGAGGCTGACTGCGACATGATACAAGGCTACTGGATCAGCCGACCCCTGGCTTCGGGGAAGCTGGAGTCGTGGTTAGAACAATGGCACTGGGAGCCATCAATTACCGCGACCGCACCCACGAGCGGCGAGCCGGTATAGTCATGCTAAGTTCTGTTATATCAGTGACTCAGCTATAGCGAGGTCGTAAAGCCAGCTCTAAATTTTCGGCTATTTAAACCACATCTGCCTACTCATAAAAAAGCACATAGCTGCAGATAAAACATTTTGACTGGATATCTAGCCAGTTACTGACTGCTCACCCACAAGACTGCTGCTATTACCGCGATTGCTACCACGGCCACTGCCGCCATTGCATCCGCAAAACCGTCATTGTCTTTGCCTGCATTGTCATCGCTCATCACTGAATTCCTCTTAGCCTGGGCCATCAAAAAGGCGCGCATTCTAACAATATGACTATCAGCTGTCTTCTCTTATTCCGTTTTCAAACCACAATATGAACAAACGGTTTTTCCCCCGGTGTCTTATCGCCGCTATGATGCGCCGTTCAGTGATCGGTCAGTTCGATCCAGGCGATCTAATCAATACGGTTTGTTATAAGCAGTCCAGTTGTAAACCTGTGTCACCCGCTTACAAGCCCTTAGCCTAGGTGCTTGTGACAGAGATCGCAGATTAGTCGATACAAGCTTAAGCTCAAATAAAAGAGGCATACCAGCACTATATGTATATTTACGACCACCACGACAAAACCTTGCTTGAGGAACGTGTTGCCCAGTTCCGTCGGCAAACAGAAACCTATTTAGCTGGTCATCTCAGCGATGATGAGTTCCTGCCTCTGCGTCTGCAAAACGGTCTGTATATACAGCGTTTAGCGCCGATGCTACGAATCAATATCCCCTACGGTATGTTGTCCTCTGCTCAGTTGCGTAAACTCGCGCATATCACCCGCAGTTACGACAAGGGCTATGCCCACTTTACGACTCGGCAGAATATTCAGCTTAACTGGCCACAATTGGAAGAAGTGCCAGATATTCTTGCCGAGTTGGCGGAAGTCGAAATGCACGCCATCCAGAGCAGCGGGAGCTGTATCCGTAATATCACCTCAGATGAATTTGCAGGCATCAGCAGTGACGAAACTGAAGATCCTCGTCCCTGGTGCGAAATTGTTCGCCAATGGTCTACCCTGCACCCAGAATTCGCCTTCCTGCCCCGTAAATTTAAAATTGCCATTACCGGTTCTGAAACGGATCGTGCGGCGACACAGGTTCACGATATAGGCCTGCAAATCATCAAAAATGACGCAGGTGAGACCGGCTTTAGAGTGCTGGTCGGTGGTGGCCTGGGACGGACACCGGTCATTGGCACGGTCATTAAGGAGTTCCTACCCTCAATACATTTACTGACCTATCTTGATGCCATACTGCGGGTTTACAACCGTTATGGCCGCAGGGATAACAAATATAAAGCCCGCATCAAGATCCTCGTTAAAGCCTGGACACCCGAAGTATTTGCGGACAAAGTCGATGTCGAGTGGCTCCACGCCAAAGACGGCCCCGCCACCTTGACTTTAGAAGAAATTGCCAGAGCTAAATCTTTTTTTACCGCGCCGGACTATCTTGGTCAGCTTAGCCAGGAGTCTCTCAACCCGAATAGCGATAATTCAATATTATCCGAGCTACCCGTGCCATTTACCCGGTGGCGGGATAGAAACGTGCGCTCCCACAAGGTACCAGGCTATTGCGGCGTGTTTCTGTCTCTGAAGCCAACTGGCGTGGCACCGGGTGATGTCACGGAACGGCAGCTTGAAGCCATAGCCGATCTTGCCGACCGCTACAGCTTTGGCCAAGTTCGAGTTACCCATCAGCAGAATGTCGTGCTCGCCGATGTGAAAACCAGTGACCTCCCTGATCTTTGGCGCGATGCCAAAGACATGGGTTTTGCCACGCCAAACATTGGCACGCTGACGGACATGATTTGCTGCCCCGGCGGAGATTTTTGCTCACTGGCTAATGCCAAATCCATCCCCGTTGCTGAGGCCCTTCAACGACGTTTTGATGACATGGATTATCTCTACGATATCGGTGATGTCAGCTTGAACATATCCGGCTGCATGAATGCTTGCGGACACCACCACGTCGGTAACATTGGTGTTCTGGGTGTCGACAAAAAGGGACAGGAGTTTTATCAGATCCAACTCGGTGGCAGCTCTGGTGCTGATGCGGCCCTGGGCAACGTCCTCGGCCCCTCATTTCTCGCCAATGAAGTACCCGATGTGATAGAAAAAATTCTGCAAATCTATATCGATCATCGAGTCCATGGCGAACAGTTTATCGACACCCAAAAACGCATTGGCCTGGTACCTTTCAAGGAGTGTATTTATGCAAAAGCTGCTTGATAACAGCGGACAGATTATCGAAAACGACCCCTGGATGATCGTCCCAAAAGATTTCGATGGCGCAGTGACAAAAGCACATTCACTGCTACCCTTGCAGTATTGGCTAGACACTCCATCCAATCCTGATCAAGAGCTACCAACAGGTATCTGGTTTGACAGTGATGAAGAACCTGAAACTGTTGCCGCACGCGTCAACCAATGGGCTTGCATTGGCATCCATTTCCCCACGTTTATGGATGGCCGGGGATTTACCTTAGCAAGGTTTATTCGTGAACATTATGGCTATGAAGGAGAACTCCGTGCCTTTGGCCACATTATCCCCGATCAACTCTTCTTTCTGAGCCGTTGCGGTTTCGATAGCTTTTTACTGGAAAGCCCCTCAGATGAAATGGACCCACAGCTTTATTTTGATAACTTCTCAGTTATCTATCAGAGCTGTGCAGATCAACCACAGCCTCTATTTAGACGTAGAGCGTAAACTGAGAAGAGCTGAAGCTAGGAGGTGCCAACCTAAGCACCTGCTAGCACTATAATCACGGCCCCCGCCTGGAACAAATCCTGTGCATTAAGACTCTGGCACTGGCACTATAGGGCTTAAACGAGCCAAGTAGTTGATAGCGCTGTGCATGACGCTGTATTCCATTCTTTCTTTCTGATCTTTACCGGTGCGGCGTTACTGGCATCTGTGGCACTGTATGGTCGCCAGCCCATGCTGGTCGCCTATATTGTTCTGGGTGGTTTGCTAGGGCCCTATGGTTTTGGTCTGGTTCCAGATGTCGATCTCATCGCTGACATTTCCCATATTGGTATTATTTTCCTGCTGTTCTTACTGGGTCTCGACATGCAGCCCCAGTCGCTATTTAATGTTTTTAAAAAAGTCACCCTGGTAACATTGATCAGTTCTGTACTCTTCGCCATGGTGGGTTACGGAATTGGTTACCTGTTCGGGTTTACAAGCATTGAAAATGTAATTATCGGTGCCGCCATGATGTTTTCGAGCACTATCATCGGCATCAAACTGCTACCCACCACCATCCTGCATCACCGACATATCGGAGAAATGATGGTTGGTATGTTGCTGGTGCAGGATTTTCTCGCGATTTTTGTTCTGCTCATCCTGCTAAGTAGCCAGGGGGGGCAGGTAGATTTAATGCAGATCGGCACGGCATTATTGGCCCTACCTATCTTGATCGGCTTAAGCATCGCCGCTGTACGTTATGTGCTATTACCTTTGTTTACCAAATTTGATCGCATGGGCGAATATGTCTTTTTGCTCGCCATCGGCTGGTGCCTGGGGGTATCCCAACTCGCTGAGGTAGTCGGTCTGTCGAGGGAGATTGGTGCGTTTATTGCTGGTATCACCATCGCCACCAGCCCCATTGCTCAATATATTGCGCTCAGCCTTAAACCCTTGCGTGACTTTTTTCTTATCCTGTTTTTCTTTTCACTGGGGGCGCAATTTAATCTGACACTATTACCAGAATTGCTGGTTCCAGCATTATTACTCGGTGGCAGTATGCTGGTGATAAAACCCGTAGTCTTTCACTTCCTGCTACGCCAGCAGAGTGAGAAAAACATGTTCTCATGGGATCTCGGTTTCCGCCTTGGGCAGATCAGCGAATTCTCTTTGTTAATCGCGTACGTGGCTGTTAGCTCATCTTTAATCGGCAACCTGGCATCCCACTTAATCCAGGCTGCGGCGATCATCACCTTTTTATTATCGAGCTATATCGTGGTCTTGAACTTCCCCAACCCCATCGCGGTTAAAGAGCATTTACGTCGAGATTGAGTCCGCCCTGAAAACCAAATAGCACGCTATCAGGATCCTCACTTAATCCGTTCCAGGCTATTTCAGGAATAATAATGGGGTTTCAACAAACGACTAATCCACCGTGAGATCAAACGGTCACTGGTCTGCTCAGCAGCAATACCGAGCTTTTCTGGCAGTGACTTCTTCTGAACATAGTGGATTTTAAAAACCTTGCAGTCCTTAGCCAGGGTCGTCAAATATTCATCGCTGGTTTTAACATCATCAATTAAGCCTATTTGCTGCGCCCTGGTGCCATACCAGGTTTCACCAGTAGCGACCTGTTCGATATCAATCTTCTGACGGCGTTCGGACACATACTCTTTAAACAACAAATGAATATCATTGAGATCTTCCCGAAATTTATCTCTAGCTTCGTCAGTATTCTCACCCATTACCGTTAAGGTGCGTTTGTATTTACCGGCCGTCATCAATTCAACATCAATGTCGTGACGCTTCAATAATCTGTGGATATTGGGAATCTGGGCCACCACACCGATTGAACCGATGATCGCGAAAGGTGCTGCCAAAATCTGGTCGGCTACGCAGGCCATCATATAGCCACCACTGGCGGCCACTTTATCTACACAAACCGTTAAGGGAATACCCATTTTTTTTATTCTATCCAACTGACTGGCGG
>JAHRWI010000299.1 GCA_019090225.1 Porticoccaceae bacterium | reverse complement strand
TCAACAAAGAGGTCGGTGTACCTACTATCCTGGTCAACAACGCCGGTTGGGATAACCTTATGCCCTTCCTGGATACCGACGAAGCCTTTCAGGAAAAAGTCATTGCCATTAATTACACCGGCCCGGTCAGAGTTTGCCGAGCCTTTTTACCCGGCATGATTGAAGCTGGCGGCGGCCGGGTAATCAATATCGCCTCCGACGCCGGACGTATCGGCTCCGCACTGGAGGCTATTTATTCTGGCACCAAGGGTGGTTTGATTGCCTTTTCAAAAACCCTGGCCCGGGAATTCGCCCGCAACCAAATCACGGTTAACACCGTCTGCCCAGGCATCACCAATACCCCGCTGATTCAGGAAATTACTGCACATAATGAGCTGGCAGGTCGAGGCATTGCCTCTATTGAAAAAAATGTACCCCTTAAGCGCATGGGGCAGCCGGAAGATATTGCCAACGCCGTCGCGTATCTGGCATCGGTAGGTGCAGCTTATGTAACGGGGCAAACGTTGTCGGTGAGTGGCGGAATTTCCATGGCAGGTTAAGCGGATCTGGTTAAGTCGCTGGCTAAAGCCAATCAATTAAGCAGGGCTAACTAAGCCCTCGATTCCAAACAATAAAAAAGGCCGGATAACCGGCCTTTTTTATTGTTTCAGATTTTGCATTACAAATGGTGACCCAGAGACTCAACTACTCCCATATTTTCCACCATTTACGGCTATTCTCTTCACGGGCTTCCTGACCCTTTTCAGAGCCGCGGCCTAGCTCCTTCTGTTCCTGGTTTATTTTCATTTCCCGCTGTTTAGCGAGACCGGAAGCATCATCGTCACCACGGTGCTCACGTTTACTTTCCATTTCCTTACTTTTTTCGCGACGGTATTCTTCATCTCTACGTCGTTCGTGCAATTCCTCCCTGGCATCATCTCCGTCCATCCTGGGACTTTTTTGCATAGAGTTGTCTGGGCGTTTGCCGGCACCACCGCCCTGTTGACCATCTGGTTTAGCCCATACGCCGGTACTTACTAATAACACGGCTGCTAAAACAATAACGTTATTACCAAATTTTTTTCTCATCAAGTAAATCCTCCTAAACTTGACCTTTCAAAACACTTTAATTTTTTATCTGGCGATAGACAAACAGCAACAACACCGCGCCGCCCACCGCCGTCAAAATACTGCCTATACTCAAACCACCCACCGTGCCCAGGCCTATCAGGGAACCGATAAAACCGC
This sequence comes from Porticoccaceae bacterium, assembly GCA_019090225.1. Classification (GTDB taxonomy): domain Bacteria; phylum Pseudomonadota; class Gammaproteobacteria; order Pseudomonadales; family Porticoccaceae; genus HB2-32-21. Next base: position 12,554 of record JAHRWI010000299.1, on the reverse strand, counting down.
CGATAAAAGCACCGACGATGCCGATCAGTATCGTCACCCAAATACCGCCGGGGTCGTCACCGGGCATAATCCATTTGGCCAATGCACCGGCAATGAGGCCTAGAATTAACCAGGATAAAATACCCATGGGCAAGCCTCCTTAGTTTTGAGTTTGATGAACATGCACATCTCGCTGAGGATAGGGAATTGAAATCTCCTCTTGATCAAAGCGTTTCTTCACCGCCTCGGTCAAGTCACAGTAAACACCCCAGTAATCGGCTGTTTTCACCCAGGGGCGGACGTTGAAATTGACACTGCTATCGGCCAGCTCAATCATCGCAACAGCAGGCGCCGGATCTTTCAAAATACGTTCATCAGCAGCCATTAATTCCGCCAGCACGGCCTTGGCCTTATCGATATCGTCGTCGTAGCCAATGCCCATCACCAGGTCGACACGGCGGGTATCATTAGCCGAGTAATTGGTGATCACGCCACCGAGCACCGACGCATTTGGAATAATCACTTTTTTGTTATCACCGCTTTTAAGCTAGGTAGTAAAAATCATAATGCTTTCCACCACCCCAGCAGTACCGGCCACCTCGACAAAGTCGCCGATCCGAAATGGCTTGAAGATAATAATCAGGACGCCAGCAGCGAAGTTCGACAGCGAACCCTGCATGGCTAAACCAATGGCTAAACCGGCGGCACCAACTATCGCAACGAAGGAAGCCGTTTGAATACCCACCTGCCCCAGGGCAGCGATAACTACAAAGATCAGCAGTGCAGAATAAGTAAGGTTGGTAGCAAATTTAACCAGGGCATCGTCCACTTCACGGGCAATCATTAACTTGCTAACAGTATTGCTCAATTTTCGAGCAACCCAGCGACCGATAAAAAATATAGCCAGGGCAACGATAATCTTCACACCGTAGAGTGTGACCCAGCCCATTAATGTTTCCCCAAAAGATTCCATTTGATCCATTATTTTCTCCAGCTTTTATTTAACAAAAGAGAACACTATAAAAAAGGGGAATGCGATTTGTACCACACTCCCCCGGTTCGGCTTAGGCCGAATAGTTACCGACGGTAACTATAAAAGCAACTATAATCAAACGCTTCGCACCATCAAGCAACCTCAAACAGTCCAGCGGCGCCCATACCGCCGCCAACACACATAGTGATAACTACATATTTCTCGCCACGACGTTTGCCTTCACGCAAGGCGTGGCCAACCATTCGAGCGCCGCTCATACCGTAAGGATGACCAATAGCAATGGCACCACCATTGATATTAAGTTTGTCATTGGGAATACCCAGTTGATCACGGCAGTAAATAACCTGCACGGCGAAAGCTTCATTCAATTCCCAGACGCCAATATCGTCAACCGTTAAGTTGTGCTGCTTGAGCAACTTGGGAATTGCGAAGACTGGGCCAATACCCATTTCATCAGGCTCACAACCAGCCACAGCGATACCGCGATATATTCCCAGCGGCTCGATGTTGCGTTGCTCAGCGGTTTTCGAATCCATCAGCACGCAGGCAGCAGAGCCGTCCGAGAGCTGACTGGCGTTACCAGCAGTGATGCAGCCACCTTCAAACACCGGCTTTAATGACACCAAACCTTCGAGGGTGGTGCTGGGTCGGTTGCCTTCATCCAGCTTCAGGGTTTTTTCTTCCAGGGCTTCTTTACCGCTGGCTTTATCGACGTGCTTCATCATCTGCGTTACTTCGACAATTTCATCGTCAAACAAACCGGCTTCCTGAGCCGCCGCAGTACGTTGCTGAGACTGAAAACCGTATTCGTCCTGGACATCGCGGTTGATGTTATAGCGCTTGGCAACGATTTCAGCAGTTTGCAGCATGGAGATATAAATATCTTTGTGCATTTTGATCAGGTTCGGATCCTGTGCACGGTAGCCGTTCTGATGTTCATTTTGCACCAGGCTGATGTGCTCGACACCGGCACCAACGGCGATGTTCATTCCATCATGAACAATCTGTTTGGCGGCGGTAGCGATAGACATCAGGCCAGACGAACACTGGCGATCCATAGTCATACCACTGACGCTCACCGGGCAACCGGCAGACAGTGCGGCCAGACGACCGATGTTGTAACCTCCAGTACCCTGGCTCAGGGCGCAGCCCATTACCACATCATCGATTTCTGCCGGATCAACGCCAGCCCGCTCCATGGCGGCTTTGATTGAAATACCCGCCATAGTCGGCGCTTCGGTATCGTTCCACAGGCCGCGATAGGCTTTACCAATGGGGGTTCTTGCTGATGAAACTACCAGTGCTTCTCTCATAATAACTTTCCTCTATATCAATAAAATTCTTGTCAGTGTGGCGCCATTAACTAGCGACGTTTTATTCGCCGAATAGTAAACAGCAAAAATAACTAAGCCTTGCTGTCCATATCGGCCAACGCTGCTTTTATAAATTTTCCAGTTTGCTGCAAGGCCTGAGTCATTCTATCTTCGTTCGTCGCATCATCCAGGGCCTCCCAGTTTTCCAGAATTTTATCCGGCGTTTGGTCCTCAACTGTTAAATAAATGCCTTTGGTTTCATACAAGTGCGAACTAGCATAGCCACCAGCACCAGCACACAATATAAATTTATTAGGTGCATCTTCGCTACACAGAGCCAGTACCCCTGCACTCACCGGTTCGGGTACTAATGCGGCGGCTGCACGAGGATCGGGAATAATGTCTTCGGTCATTCGGGTCAATGCAGCCGGTGCCAGCGAGTTAACCCGGACATTATATTTTTCACCCTCCTGAGCCAGGGAATTCATCAAACCCACCACCGCCAGTTTGGCAGCACCGTAGTTTGACTGACCGAAATTACCGTAGAGACCACTCGATGAAGAGGTCATCACAATGCGGCCATAATTCTGCTCTTTCATGATTTCCCATACCGCTTTCGAGCAGTAGGCTGCACCCATCAAATGCACATCGACGACCAGTCGGAAGTCTTCCATGGTCATTTTTGAAAAGGATTTATCGCGCAAAATACCGGCATTATTGACCAAAATATCAACCCGCCCCCAGGTATCCATGGCATCTTTGACCATGGCTTGCACCTCACCAAAATCCGCGACATTAGCGCCATTGGCGATGGCTTCACCACCAGCGGCCTTAATCGTTGCCACCACTTCCTGAGCCGCTTCGCTGGAACTACCGGTGCCATCGCGAGCGCCACCCAGATCATTGACCACCACCTTGGCACCCCGCGCAGCGAATGCCAGCGCATGGGAGCGACCTAAACCATTTCCTGCACCTGTGACGATTGCCACTTTGCCATCAAATCGAACTGTCATTGTTATGTCTCCTGTCTTTCCTGTTTTTGTATGAAAAGCTCTGTGTGAAGAGCTTCCTGCAAAGAGTTTTCTGTAAAGAGCCTCCTATCATCACACAAACTAATCGGCAAAAATCATAGTTAATGATTCTGCGATCAGAGCTGGTTTCTCCTGACCTTCAATCTCCACCGTTACTGCCATCTTAAATAGATATTGACCAGGCTTCTTCTCAGTCGCTTCAGCCAGTTTGGCATTTGCACGCACTTTGCTGCCCACCGCTACAGGCTGTAAAAAACGCACTTTATCCAAACCGTAGTTAACGCCCATGGTCCTGTTGGGCACATCCAGGCCAACGCCTCCGGATTGCATAAAGTAAGCCAGTAGCGACAGCGTCAAATAACCGTGGGCAATGGTGCCACCAAAAGGCGATTCTTTGGCGCGCTCGGGATCAACGTGAATGAACTGGTGATCCAGTGTCACATCAGCAAAATCATTGATGCGATCCTGATCGATTTGCAGCCAATCTGACGTCCCGCAATCCTTACCTACGTTAGATTGCAAATCGCTCATATCCATCTTAAGTGCCATATTCTTTATCTCCCCACTTGTTTTTCAATCAATTTATAGTTTAGTCAAAGCCACGCCTGTCAAAGCAGCCGCCTAATATCCATTAAGCGCTGCAAAGCGATTAATGTGGAAACGTTGATCACCCAGTAGCTGTTCGGCGACTCGCGCCCGCTTCATAAAAAAGCCGATTTCCAGCTCATCAGTCATGCCGATACCGCCGTGCAGTTGCACCGCCTCATTGGTCGCTAAAGTCGCCACTTCACTGACTTTTGCTTTGGCGACACTGGCCAGCAGGGGCACATTATCACCGCCTTCATCGAGGCTTTGTAATAATTTAATGACCACAGATTTCGCCAGCTCGATTTCGCTGAACAGATGGGCCGCACGATGCTGCAAACTCTGGTATGAACCAATCAAAGCACCGTACTGTTTGCGCTCGTTCATGTAGGCCACCGTGCGTTCGAGTACCTCCTGAGAGATGCCTACTAGCTCAGCACTCAGGTAGGCATTGCCGATATCGAGCACTTGCTGCAACGCGGCAGCGCCCTTATCCAGCTCCCCTAAAACCGCATCGGCAGCCACTTTTACATCGGCAAATCGGATAATCGAAGAATTAAAACTATCGGCCATAATGACCCGTTCGATATCTACGCCCGGAGCATTTGAGTCGATAACAAAAAGGGTAATACCCTCGCTATCACCTTCCCGCCCGCTAGTGCGGGCCGATACAATCAATTTATCTGCAACATGGCCATCGACAACAAAACGTTTTTCACCGCTCAAAGTAAAACCTGAGCCCTTAGATATTGCGGTAACACCGACATTCAAAGGTTTATGCCGTGAGCCACTATCAACTGCCAGGGTGGCCACCAGCTTGCCTTCGGCAATGGCGGGCAACAAGGCGGTTTTTTGCTCGGTATTACCGGCAAGCGAAATAGCGGAAACACCTAATATCGCTGTAGATAGCAGCGGCGAGGCAGTCAAGGTTCGACCATTTTCTTCCATCACCTGGCCCATGCCCACATGGCCAAAATCGAGGCCGCCGTGAGCTTCATCAATCAGAATACCGGCCCAGCCTAACTCGGCCATTTGCTGCCACAGGTCTTTGGAATAGCCGACCTCGTCACGCTCATCCCGCAAAGTGCGCAGGGCTTCTACGGGGGCATGCTCCTGGAGGAATCCTTTCGCGGATTCTTTGAGCATGCTCTGTTCTTCATTTAATACTAATGCCATGTCAAAAACTCCGTACTATTTGCTGGCACCAAGACCAAGGATGCGTTTACTGATGATGTTGAGCTGGATCTCAGAGGTGCCACCCTCGATAGAATTACCTTTGGTGCGCAACCACTGGCTGGCCACCAAACCTTTCTTAAAGGCCTCACCCTCCCAGGCCAGGGCCTGGGTGCCCTGGATACCCAGATTGAGTTCATGACGGCGCTTGTTTAGCTCAGTTCCCGCGTATTTCAACATCGATGATGCGGCACCCACACCCTGTCCAGATTTGGCTTCATCGCCAATGCGTTCGGCCGTGAACTGATAAGCCATATTGTCAATTTCCCAACCGGCAATATCGGTGCGCAAAGCACTGTCGGCGAGAATACCGTTCTCCAAACCGACCTGCTCAACGGCGTGTTCAGGCAACGATTGTTCATGGGCGTTGCCCTGGCCCATGCTACCGATCATTTCTCGCTCATGGGTAAGTAAATAGCTGGCCAGCTCCCAGCCCTTGTTAATCTCACCCACTAACTGACCTTTGTCGACAATGACGTCATCAAGAAAGGTTTCGCAAAAAGGCGATTTTCCTGAAATAAGACGAATGGGTTTAATGCTCACGCCGGGCTGGTTGACATCAAACAACACCAGGCTAATACCAGCATGTTTTGCGGCATCCGGGTCGGTACGCACTAGACAAAACATCCAGTCGGCCATATTCGCGTAGCTGGTCCAAACCTTCTGACCATTAACCAGATAATGATCACCCTTATCTTCACAGCGGGTCTGCAGGCCCGCCAGATCAGAGCCAAAATTAGGCTCGCTATAGCCCTGACACCACCAGATTTTACCGGCGACAATATTGGGAATATGCTGCTGCTTTTGTGCTTCGGTGCCGTATTTGAGCAAGGCCGGGCCGATCATCGATAAACCCATGCTGAATAAAGGTTGCCGAGCGCCAATTGCTGCCATTTCCTGACGCAAGACTTTAACGTGCTCACGATCCAGACCGCCGCCGCCATATTCCGCAGGCCAGTCCGGAGCTGTCCAGCCCCGCTCCGCCATAACATTGAGCCAGGTTCTTTGTTCTTCGTTAACGAAACGCCACTTGGTACCACCCCAGCAGGTATCTTCAAATTCCTCAGAAGGTTGGCGCTGAGTGGGCGGGCAATTTGCCTCTAGCCAGGCACGGGTTTCTGTTCTGAATGTATCTAGATCCACCATGGATAAACCTCTAATTTTGTGTCTTTAAGCATCGCTATTTGTTGTCTTTGAACCATCCCACTTGTTCAACGGAATCAAAAAACAGGTCTCCATTATGTCAAGCGCATGACCCAATATCAGGGCCGAGCCACTATAAAGGATGGGACTTAAGCGGTAAACCAGCAAGCTCATCACCAGGTCCTTGGGATTAAGCCCCCGGAATCAGGCGCTTACTATTTTTTGCTCACCTCTACCCGATCGACCTTCTGGAAACCCCTGGGTAATTTATTGCCACGCCGCCCCCTTTCACCCTGATAGTGCTCCAGGTCGGGGAATTTAAGTGTGTGGTGTTGCTTACCCGAGTAAATAATCAATTGCTGATGCTCGGCAACCACCGCCACTGCGGCCATCCATTCCTCTCGGGCCTGCAGGCGCGAGCTGGGAATATTAATAATTTTATTGCCTTTACCTCTCGTCAACTCAGGCAAATCAGTGGCCGGAAAGCTCAGCATTCGACCTTCATTACTCACCGCTACCACCAGAGAATTTTCAACCGCCTCTATGACTATAGGCGCCAGAACTTTAGCGCCCTTCGGCACACTGATGGCGGCTTTACCCGCACGGTTCTTGGTGTGTAAGTCTCCCAACTTGGCGATAAAACCGTAACCCGCGTCAGTGGCCATCAATATGCGTTGTGCGTCGTCACCCAATAACAGGCCACAAAAGGTCGCGCCGGAGGGCGCATTCAAACGTCCCGTTGCGGGCTCGCCCTGGCCTCGCGCCGAGGGCAGGGTATGAGCTGGCAAGGCGTAAGAACGCCCGGTGGAATCAAGCAAAATCGCCTGTTGGCTGCTGCGCCCCTGAGCTGCCGCCAAAAAGCTATCGCCGGCTTTATAGCTCAAGCCCTCGACATCGACATCGTGACCTTTGGCGGCACGAATCCAACCTTTTTCTGACAGAACAACAGTCACCGGCTCGGAGGTGAGTAAATCCGCTTCGCTATAAGCCTGGGCTTCGTCCCGCTGAACAATAGCAGAGCGACGCTCATCACCAAATTCTTCGGCAATGCTTTCCAGCTCTTTGCGCACCAGGGTTTTTATGCGCTGCTTCGAGCCGAGGATTTTCTCCAGCTCATCCCGCTCTTCTCTGAGCTCATTCTGCTCGGCGCGAATTTTTATTTCTTCGAGCCTCGCCAACTGGCGGAGACGAATATTGAGAATCGCTTCGGCCTGAATATCCGAGAGCTCAAAGCGGCTCATCAATTCGGCTTTTGGCTCGTCCTCATGGCGAATAATGGCGATCACTTCATCAATATTGAGGAAGGCCGCTAGCAGGCCATCCAATATATGTAGCCGGGCCAAAACCCGCTCAAGTCGATATTCAAGGCGGCTTCGGACAGTGGCCTTACGAAACTCCAGCCACTCCACAAGAATGGTATTGAGCGCTTTAACGGCCGGACGACCGTCCATACCAATGATATTCAGATTGACCCGAGCTGAGCGCTCCAGATCGGTGGATGCAAATAAATGACCCATCAAAACATCGCAATCTACGCGATTCGAGCGCGGGGTAATAATAAGGCGGGTAGGATTCTCGTGATCCGACTCATCTCGCAGATCCGCCACCATGGGCAGCTTCTTGGCGAGCATCTGAGCGGCAATTTGCTCCAGAATTTTTGCCGGAGACGCCTGATGAGGCAGCGCGGTAACCACGATATCACCGTCCTCCCGCTCCCAGCGAGCGCGCATACGCACCGAGCCACGACCGGTAATATAGGCCTTACGTAAATCTTCAGGCGAAGAAATAATCTCCGCATCGGTGGGGAAATCCGGCCCCGGAATAAACTCAACTAGCTCTTCGACACTGGCTTTGGGATTATCCAGCAAATACACGCAGGCCTTGATCACCTCACGCAAATTATGGGGCGGGATATCGGTAGCCATGCCCACCGCAATACCCGTAGTGCCATTAAGCAACACATGGGGCACCTGGCCAGGCAGGATGGTGGGCTCTTCAAGAGAACCATCAAAGTTAGGCTGCCAGTCCACCGTGCCCTGACCTAGCTCAGTCAGCAATAAATTGGCGAAAGGCGTGAGGCGAGATTCGGTATAGCGCATAGCCGCAAAGGACTTGGGATCATCCGGCGAGCCCCAGTTACCCTGGCCATCGACCAATGGATAACGGTAGGAAAAATCCTGGGCCATCAGCACCATGGCCTCGTAAGCGGCGGTATCACCATGGGGATGGAACTTACCAATGACATCGCCCACCGTGCGCGCCGACTTTTTGTGCTTGGCCGGAGCTTTGAGGCCAAGCTCGCTCATAGCATAAATGATGCGCCGCTGCACCGGCTTCAGCCCATCACTGATATGGGGCAGGGCGCGATCAAGGATCACATACATGGAATAATCAAGATAAGCCTTCTCGGCATAGTCTCGCAGGGGGGTACTTTCTTCGGCGTCCGCTATAAGTGTTGCGTCTGACATAAAGGTGTTTTTACCTGATCCTGTTTATTTTGCACAGTTTACTTGCTGCTGTGCAGCTGTAGCGGTTTGGAAATAGATCTACCCAGGCCGAAATGCCTAGGTTTCTGTATTGCTAATTCAGCTCTGATTTTACAGATAATAGCCTACCGGGTCAGGCTTGAAGAGGATTAACTACAGGACTAATTTCGCTCAAATGTCTTCGAAACGGTAAAGTGAAAAAATAAAGGGCTTGAGCGCTATTTTTAGTTGGTAGCGCTCGGGGCATACAGTCCAATCATGCACAAAAACTCCGCATGCAATTGTCTGCTCTGGATACCGCTCAAGCTATCGACGATATGGATATTCCTAGCTACCAGTTGCACCCACAGAAGGGAGACCGCAAAAGAATCTGGTCTATTTTAGTCAGCGTTCAGTCATAGACGATTGGAGAGTCATTTTTGAGTTCCTGGATCGCAATGTATATATCGTCAACTAAGAGGATTGCCACTAATGACAACACAAAACCCTCCCCACCCAAGCGAGTTCATACAGGCAGCCTATATGGAGCCTTCCAATATCAGCTGTCGTTTTCGTGCTGGCAAACTTGATGTCGCCGCCTCTACCTTGAACCGGATTTTAAAACAGCAAAGCGGCCTTAGCCCTGAAAGCTAGCTACGCATGCAGGACAATTACGATCTCTGGCAGGCGAGGAAGTATTTGCAGTTAGATAAAGTACCAAGGGTGAAGTTGGTCGCTTCTTAACAGATAAGTATAGAAAGGGTGAATTACACGAAATTCAAGCTGGCTGACCCTATGCTCTCTACCCCATGTTCTCTCGTTGCGGCTGGTCATTTGCTGGTCATTGAGCATAACTCTAGCACCTGCAATTAACGGTAATTTTTACCAGTCTAATTCCCGCCGGGAGTCGTTGAAAGAATAACCATTTCGCTGATGAAATTAACGATTTCATCGCCCCATATATCGTTATGGTTACCAATTAGCGCTTTATCCACCTGAACATTCAGATAAGGGTTCAAAGGCGTGGTCCGCCCCAGGGAGACGAGCTGGCTCCCGTTGAAATCCAGGGCGTCGGCAATACTTTGATTTGCCCAGACGGTTTGAATCTGGTTTATTTGATAATCATCCTTCCTGGTGGTCGCCGCAAGGGAGGGGTTCAAACTATGGGTGAGATACGGCACAAAGTGGCCCACCGTATTGCGGTCCGCCGCGCCCTCATCTATTTGTTGCGCCTCCATGCCTGCGCTACCCGGCTTAGTGCAATAATGGCGGTCCGTTAGCGTGCTATGGGTTTCGAATAGTGTCGAAAATATCCGGCCCGCAGGAAAGGCAAACCTTGTCGCGTAGTCCGCTTCCGATGTCAGTATTGCCAACTTTGGCACCTGACTCTTGAAATAACCTCGGCATTTTTCCTGAGACAAGTCGTAAAGTGCGCCAAAACGCAATGCCTCAAAGGCTGGATTCAGTAGTATCACCAAATCACCAAAACCACCGGCATCGCCACTGAAAGTCTTGCCACGCTCGCTGGCGATAAATCGGTCGGCCAAAATTTTCTGCAGCGATGTATACAGCACGGCACCGCCGAAGCTGTGCCCGATGACCACCAGGCGGCTGTTTTGCGGTGGCGGATTCTCTTCCGTCATACCGGTTTTAACGTTAACAATCTCCTCGAGCTTAAGCAGTGCTTCGGTGACTCCCTGCTGCCCAACATCGTGCGCGGTATTTTTTCTATCCCAAAAAGTTAGCGCATTAAGATAGGGTACCGTGATTGATTCGCCTCTCCATCCCACGTACAAACCAAGCACTTTGCGCGCCTGGCGATCTTGCTGCACGCTGCCCTTTTGCTCATTACGCGACATTTCGCTGAGCATCTTTCGAAACGACTGAATATTGCCGTCTTCAGGCTGCGCACTATGATGCCAACCGTGGATAAACACGACGAGTAACACATCATCTGCGCTGGCAATCTGGCGATATTCGTCGAGTACTGCGTCCATTTGCTCGCGCAGTCGCACCTGTCCCTGATCATCATATTCTACAAAACCGAGATGATATTCCGCTGCGCTACCCTGGGCATGGACTTGCAATGCACTGGCGGCGCAACTGCCGGCACCTTTATATTCACAAACATTGTATTGGGTTCTATATGACTCATTGCTCGAACAGGCCGCCAATAAAAACACCAGGGCAATAACCGGTAACGAACGCATTAATAAAGATTGATAGAGGGTTTGGAGAATCCTTGTGGTCGACATCACGTACTCCTTTTGAAGGTTTCCAAATTAACACACTTTGAACTACACCCTGGAACTAATGCTGGTAATTCAAGGCGTCCAAGACACAAGTAGTTTAGCTACTTTTTAACCATCGGCCATCGCATTTTCGATAGACTGATGAAAGTGCACTAGCGCTGACTCATTTTGACCCAATTAAAACTTTTTTTGCACCCAACAAATAATTACTTTCCATCTCAATCTGGATAACAATGTCTTCGTCATCGACGGTACAGACCGCCAGGTCTATGTTGGCATTCCAATATTTTGTGGCTTTTTCTGTGGTCACAGACTCAGGCACATAACAGTCAAAATAAATCACACATTGATGAACGCGATTTTTTACCGGAAACGCCCGCCAGGTTTCGACATGATCGGCTTGCATAGTAAAAATAGGAGCATCATGGCGTCAGCCAGCTTGATTTATCAGCTGCCACGATCAAATATCAAAACAACACCTACTTACCCTACTTCCGCCAAATCACCCTTTTCCTCCAACCAGCTCTTTCGATCTGCAGCGCGCTTTTTGGCGAGCAGCAGATCCAGCATGCGGTGGGTGTCATCGCCCGGCGTGATAGTTAATCGTATCAAGCGGCGGGTATCAGGGTTCATAGTGGTTTCCCGCAGTTGCATGGGGTTCATTTCACCCAGGCCCTTGAAGCGGGTGACCTGGACTTTACCGGTCATTTTTTCCGCTTCAATGCGATCGAGCACGCCCTGTCGCTCGGCTTCATCCAGGGCATAAAATACTTCTTTGCCAACATCGATACGAAACAACGGCGGCATCGCCACGTAGACATGACCCGCCGTGACCAGAGGCTGAAAGTGACGCATAAACAGGGCGCAAATCAGGGTTGCGATGTGGGCACCGTCTGAGTCGGCATCGGCCAGGATACAAATTTTGTGGTAGCGCAGACCACTCAAATCGTCACTGGCGGGGTCAATGCCAATGGCAACAGAAATATCGTGGACTTCCTGTGACGCGAGAATTTCCTGACTATCCACTTCCCAGGTGTTCAGAATCTTGCCTCGCAGGGGCATGATGGCCTGGAATTCACGGCTGCGCGCCTGCTTGGCGGAACCGCCTGCGGAATCCCCCTCTACCAGAAATAACTCGGATCGCTCCGGTTCAGCGGATGAGCAATCCGCCAACTTACCCGGTAGCGCAGGACCAGAAGTGATTTTCTTGCGGGCGATCTTTTTATTGGAGCGCATCCGCCGTTGGGCATTGGTGATACACAGCTCGGCGAGCTTTTCAGCCTCTTCGGTATGCTGGTTGAGCCACAAACTGAAGGCGTCTTTGACAATACCCGAGACAAAAGCCGCTGCTTCTCTCGATGACAGGCGCTCTTTAGTCTGACCAGAAAATTGTGGTTCACCCAATTTCGACGACAAGACAAAACAGCATTTATCCCAGATATCATCCGGCGTTAATTTCACTCCGCGTGGCAGTAAATTGCGGAATTCGCAAAATTCCCGCGTCGCTTCCAGCAGTCCGGTGCGAAAACCGTTGACGTGGGTGCCGCCCTGCACAGTGG
>JAHRWI010000298.1 GCA_019090225.1 Porticoccaceae bacterium | reverse complement strand
TTGGCCTGACCCAAATGCTCAAGGGTAGCGCTTTCGAGATCGAGACCCACTTCTTCAGAAATAACCGTACCGCCAGTCAATACAGCGATGTCTTGCAACATAGCCTTACGACGATCACCAAAACCTGGTGCTTTACAGGCAGCGACCTTAACGATGCCACGCAGAGTGTTAACAACCAATGTTGCCAGTGCTTCACCTTCGACGTCTTCTGCAATAATCAATAAAGGCTTACTAGCTTTAGCAACGGCTTCTAGAAGCGTCAACAACTCACGAATGTTGGAGATTTTCTTGTCAACCAATAGCACATAAGGCTCTTCCAGTTCAGCACTCATGCTTTCTTGGTTAGTGATGAAGTAGGGTGAAAGGTAGCCGCGATCAAACTGCATACCTTCAACCAGATCCAGTTCATTTTCCAGACCTGAGCCTTCTTCAACGGTGATCACACCTTCTTTACCGACCTTATCCATTGATTCGGCGATAATTTCACCGACCAGGCTATCGCTGTTAGCAGAGATAGTACCGACCTGAGCAATCTCTTTGTTGTCGGTGCAAGGCTTGGCCAATTTTTCGATCTCGATGACTGCGGCGGCAACAGCTTTGTCGATACCACGCTTGAGATCCATCGGGTTCATACCGGCAGCAACAGCTTTCAAACCTTCGTTAAGGATTGATTGCGCCAATACTGTGGCCGTTGTGGTGCCATCACCAGCTTCGTCTGATGACTTGCTGGCGACTTCTTTCACCATCTGAGCGCCCATGTTTTCAAATTTTTCAGCCAGCTCGATTTCTTTCGCTACTGAAACACCATCTTTAGTGACCGTGGGGGCACCAAAAGTTTTATCGAGAATGACATTACGACCCTTTGGCCCCAGTGTCACTTTAACGGCATCTGCCAATACGTTCACACCAGCCAACATTTTTTGGCGGGCGTTATCACCGAATAGTACTTGTTTTCCAGCCATGATTTTTTCCTTCTCTTAAACGCTAAATTCTGTGTTGATATATCATTGAATCAGGCTAAATCAGCCTTCAACAATACCGAAAATTTCTCCTTCACTCATAATGATGAGTTCGTCATCACCGTCCTGAATAGTATTGTTACCAGACGGATAACCGCCAAAAATCACGGTATCACCAACTTTAACTGTCAACGGGCGAACCTTACCGTCATTTAACAGCCGGCCTTCACCAACGGCAACAACTTCACCTTCGTTGGATTTTTCCTGAGCAGAACCAGGTAGCACAATACCACCGGCACTGGTTTGTTCTTCTTCCTTGCGACGCACGACAACGCGGTCGTTTAATGGGCGAATCTTCATCTTAACTTTCTCCACCTGATCTTTAATTCAATTAAAGGTTATAAAATCTCACGTTCGAGGAATCTCTCGAAGCTGTGCAACTATCTGGAGGCGCTAAAACAGAATTCAAGACCCCATCCAGTAAAAATGAAGCAAAAATTTCATTCTGTCTGTCTTAGCCTCGAACCCCGTTATGCTCGGTCGCGCTGCCAGCCCACCCGCCGCTTAATCTTCGCGGCGGTATTCGCCTTCCAGAGTCTCCTTGCCATTCGATGGACCAGACTCCGATTTAGTGGGATCAAAAGCGCTGCCATGAAGACTATGGGTTTGACGATGGCTATGACTCGCCTGGTAATAGCCATCGACGATGTCCATCCGACTAACCAGACGATTCACCAACCAGTGTCGAGATAAGGGCAATAAACCGGCAAAGCCCAGTGCGTCGGTAAAAAAACCCGGCGTCAGCAACATAGCACCCGATACCGCCAGCACCAGGGCTTCGATCATTTCCATGGCCGGAATTTCGCCGCTCTCCATTTTTGCCCGGCCACGCATCAAGGTAGAAAACCCCTGACGACGCAACAAAGCCAAGCCTATCACCGCAGTCAGCATGACCAGGGCTATGGTCGGCAGCGCACCGATAAGACCGCCCACCTGAATAAGCAGCCACATCTCAACAATGGGTATGACAATAAATATCAATAACAAAAAGCGCACGAGAAACTCCGATTAGGGGATATGGCATCCCTTATGAGTCTAAACAGTTGGGTTGCGAATCCATAATTCAAGATAGCCTGGTGCAGATAAAAGCCAGATACAAACCGAAAGACTAGCCCCTGCGCAGCCAAGTGTTTAAGGTTAGCGCTTATTCAGGCGAGACCACTATGACCAATCCTTCCCTATGGGCGACGATTTGTAATCGCCGCATGCTTATCTGCGTATTTATCGGTTTCGCCTCGGGTTTGCCCCTCTATATCCTGATATCTCTGGTACCGGCCTGGCTACGCACAGAGGGCGTTGGGCTCAAAGAGATAGGCTTGTTTGCCTTGATCGGACTGCCTTACACCTGGAAGTTTTTCTGGTCACCCCTTCTAGAAAGATACCCTTTGCCTTTCCTGGGCAGGCGTCGCGGCTGGATGTTGGCAACTCAAGTCGCCCTGTTCGCGTGTATCTGTTACCTCCCTTATCTCGACACCAAACTACAGCTGTGGCCCATCGCCTGGCTATGCACACTCATTGCCTTTTTTAGTGCGACTCAGGACATCGCCATTGATGCCTACCGTCGTGAATTATTACCCGATATTGAACTTGGCCTGGGTAATGCCCTACACGTCAATGCTTATCGAATCGCCAGTCTGATACCCGGTTCACTGGCCTTAATTTTGGCCGACCACCTGCCCTGGGAAACCGTATTCCTGATCACCGCTGCATTTATGTTTGTCGCCATTGTGCTGACTTTATCAATTGGCGAACCCAAACATCCACAACCGGTACCCAGCTCTTTGCGCAGCGCCGTAGCCGAACCCTTTACCGAATTTTTTCAGCGCGACGGGGTTTCTCAGGCACTGCTCATACTGAGCTTTATGTTTTTATACAAGCTAGGCGACAACCTTGCCACCGCGCTGGCCACACCCTTTTATATCGATATGGGTTTCGAGTTATCAGAGATCGGCATGGTCGCCAAACACGCCGCACTATGGCCAGCGATTATCGGCGGTCTGGCCGGCGGTCTGCTGATGGTCAAAATCGGGATTAACCGAGCTTTGTGGCTTTTCGGTGTCGTTCAACTCGTCTCCATCCTTGGTTTTGCCTTGATGGCCCACGTCGGCGAAGGCCTCTGGCTACTAGCATTGGTAATCGGTTTTGAATACCTTGGCGTCGGTCTTGGTGCCGCCGCTTTTATCGCTTTTATCGCGCGCAGCACTAGCCGCGCTCATGCCGCCACCCAGTTTGCCTTGCTAACCGCATTGACCGCTGTACCAAGAACCGTTGCCAATGCCAGCACCGGATTTATCGTTGAGCAAATTGGCTGGGAGTTGTTTTTTTATGGCTGCGCCCTGGCTGCCATACCCGGAATGCTATTGCTGACCAAAGTCGCTCCGTGGCACGAGACCAGATCGACCGCCGCAGATACCTGAGCTAGACAGAAATGTGATACCCATCGGAAATATAACGAGAAAACCAACATGACACGCATCTATACCCGCACCGGAGACAAGGGCAGCACAGGGCTTGCCGATGGCACTCGAACCACGAAAACTAGTGTTCGCATAGAGGCTATTGGTACAGTTGATGAATGTAATTCACATCTGGGTTTGCTTATCAGCCTCATAGATGACCAGGCTCTAGCCACCAATCTGTCAGTGATTCAACATCAGTTGTTTGATCTGGGCGCTACTCTGGCAGGCACACCATCACAGCTCATTGAAGCTCGTCATGTCGAGGTTTTAGAGCAATGGATCGATGAGCTTGAGCAAGCTCTACCGCCCCTGCGACAATTTATTCTGCCTGGCGGCAATACCGCGACCGCTCAAGCACATATTACTCGTGCTGTATGCCGACGCGCAGAACGTTGCACATTTAAAATAGTGGAAACAGAAAGCAGTCATGCGAGGGAAATTGAGGTTGTTCCGGACGCAGTCGTCCAGTTTTTAAACAGATTATCCGATTACCTGTTCCTAGTCGCTCGCACTCTATCAAATAACCAGCCTACTCATGACAGCACTGCCCATAATGACCCTTCCCATAACAATCCATCCCCTAACAACAGAGAAACACCCTGGCTGCCAGAAGGTAAACGCAGCTCCTAGGCCAGGCGCCTTCAAGTAAGCATCCATCAAGCCAGAATCACGACCACGGCAATCACTACCAGCCAGCACACAATAGCATTGAAAAAAAGCGCCTCGACCCCCCGAACCACCTGACTTGCACTCGCACCCAGGTGCTCGTCTTCACCGGCTGTCTCGCTGTCTGTTTCTAACGTGACTGCTTCTAACGCACTACTTTCTAAGGTGCTTTTTTCTGAACTATCATTTGCTGACAAGCCATCGAGAGCCGCGTTAACCATAGCCAGCAATGAGACCTCGCTGCTCATCCCACTCCACAACAAATCCGACCAACGCTGTACGGCTGCATTGAAATGACCCACCAGAGCTAAAGTCATCCCGGTAATCTTCAAGGGTAACCACTCTAGTAACCAGAGCCACTTTTGCCCGGTTTTCACTCCATCATCCATACCCTCGGTATCTGCTTGGCACGATATAAGCTGAGCGTTTTTTCGGTACAAAACAGACAGGCGATAAAGTAGGGCCAACGGTGCACCAGCCACCATAAACCAGAACACCACGGCTAAGTAACGCTCAAAGTAACTGTAGGCCAGGCGAGCTTTTAACTCTTCAAAAAATGTCTCGATATCCATGGCCGACCCAGCGCTCGCATCATCGGTGAATACCGCCAGATCGTGAAACCCGGCCTGAAGATCACCCCGGCCGAGATCGTTAACCAACTCATCGACCTGCTCCCGTGAATCACCACGACCAAACGCATAGAGCAACACAAAAATATTAATCCCAACATAGGACAAACCAAAACCCACCTCGTCCAGGGTTAGCAATAAACCCGCAATACCTGCCACAGGCAGACCGAGGGTCACCGCCAAACCTAATACAGGGATGCTTGAAGCAATCCGCGTAGCGCTGATCTTTCGCTGCCACCAAACAAACCAGCTATCATTCTGGATAAACGAAAAAGACCGGGGCCAGTACAATAAAGTCAAGCCGCAGACAACCACTAGAAAATTCATCAATCCTGCTCCTACAGTCTCTATCGACTATAAACCGACCAAATAACGCGGCCAATCAAATGCTGCACCGGGATCAGTTTTTCGACCCAGCGCGATATCACAATGGCCAACAATTCTGTCCTTAGTCAAACAGGGATAAGCGGCGATTAAGGTTTGTGTGACCTGTGCCAAAGCCCGGTATTGATCATCTGTATAGGCCAAGTCGTCGGTACCCTCCAGCTCGATACCAATAGAATAGTCGTTGCACTGATCACAACCATCAAAACTAGAAACGCCTGCGTGCCACGCCCGCTGACCAAACGGTACAAACTGGATAAGTTCTCCCTGCCTGTCTATCAGCAGGTGGGTAGAGACTTCCAGGTGCTTAATTTCAGCAAAATAAGGGTGCTCGTGTGGATCTAGTCGGTTACAAAAAAACTGCTCTATATGAGGGCCGCCAAAACTACCCGGCGGCAAGCTGATATTGTGAATCACCAGCAATGAAATTTCGCTGCCGGTGGGACGCGCGCTATAGTTTGGTGACCGCACCCTCCGAACCGAGGTCAACCAACCGTCTTCCCCAATCTGTCCTGATCTCACTATGCTACCCTCTTTGCAGCCACAGATTTTGCCGCAACTACTCGACAGGACGGGTGTCGCCAATGGCTTCAACAAGTAGATCATCAAACAAGTGAGAGTTATCAAGCATCGTCAATTCGCCCGCCTTGAGCTTTAAAGCGAGGCGATTACGGCTAAAAGCTACAGTTTGACAACCATTGCGATCGCCAAACAAGTATTTCCCCGCACTGCCAACTGAACCTATAAGACGACATGGCCGCGACTCTCCGGCATTATCATCTTTCAGTTCTACCCACGTACCTTGTTTTAAGGAGTCGACCTCCATCAGCAGATTATCGTCCACAGAGCCAGTCAATTCTTTTTCAGCGCTATTACTTTCTCCTGGGATCACAGGATTAACAGACTCAACCCTTACCCGCAAAGAATAATCATCAATTTGTTGGGCCTCTGCTTTATCAAAAATCACCGGTTGGGCATTTTCGGCCTTATTTTTATCTTCCAGAAGATAGCGGCGGATATTGCTGAACATCCGCTGAACTTCATAGCTGTCGAAAGAAATATCAGCCAATGACTCACTCAGAATACCCACCAAGCGATCAAGGAATTCCTCGTCAATTTCATCAACGGGTTCAAGACCTAGCAACTGATCCAGCAAGTGCACTGCTCCAACCCATTGTTCGGATTCCATGCCGCACTTCAAGCTGGCCCTGAACAACACGCTGGCCCAGGCTTTTTCCACGAATTCAACTAAAGCATAACCGAACTCTTTTCCTGCCAACCGCGAGATCAGCAATTCATCAACACCACAGCGTGCAATGTTGATTGTATCCTCGGCCCTGGCCTGCTCCATTAGCCGTTTCTCGATGGCCCTAATCCGTCGCTGATCGACGTCAATAAAGCGAATAAGATCTGACAATAAATCACCGCAAAGTACAGAATCTATGCCAGCATCCTTTTCAGCACAAAGGACGCACTTAAGCAGCTCATCAAGTTTTTTATAAAGCGGATCTTTAGATAGGCCCTCTACCCCACGCAGCCAGTCGCCAGCTCTGAATACTTCATTAAGCAAACGTCGGAGAGGATGCTGAGCAAAATCAAAGAATGAGGGATCTGACAGCACCGCTCGACAGACAGGTAATTCGATACGTGAAAATAAAGCACTTAGCTTGCCCACCTCCTGACCCTTGCCATCAAACCGCTCACCTATTAGATGAAACCATTGATCCAGCAAAATAATAATGCCCTGATCATGATCGTTGAGGTTAGCAAAACACTGCTTTTGCTGACTGAACGCAGCGTCGATTTGATATCTGATGCCCTTCCCAGCTCTTTGCTGCTGCGGGAGGCAATCACCATTAGACTCTGATTCGGTGTGGCTATCAGCAAGATCAGCGATCACCGGTATATGTTGCAGTAATTCAAGTAAATCTTTGTGACTAATATTGCTCTCTCTGGAATCCCTTCGACCGCCTTGCTCTTCACTACCGGTCTGCGTTAAATCACCATCGGCAGACCGAGATTGTATGATAAGCGCTATAGTATTTGCCCTGTTTCGCCGGACTCCGGCCAGGCGACGGCCTTTGCGTGAATCAATATCCAGGGATCTAGCGACACCACTAAACCGCGGTTCTAGTTCACTAAAGACTATCCCGCTGGTTGAGCTAATATGATCGGCAGCGTCATTTTTGCGGCCAGCTAATTGCCCCGAAGCCGCAGACCTCGCTACCTCAGTCCCTACTGCCTCAACTCCTTCTGTTTCAGGCATTAGACTGGGCAGGATACCTAAATCTTCTAACAGCTGATTACTCTGCAAGAGCAGCTCGGGAAGTTGCCCGAGCACCACCCCATTATAGAGCTCTAGTAGCGACAACTTGGGCTGCAGAGCCAAATTTCGGGAGCGCAGAGCCCCAGCAAATTGCTCGGTAATAAACTCAGGACTAAGCGGTAACTGCGGCAGACTGATTTTACGGTTTGAAACTTTGCTTACACGCCGTTGCAGCACCAGCAATTCACAGCGATTACACTCATTCGCAGCAGATACGATTTGATCAAACGCGACCACCTCCTCAAGATCATCGTCACCAAGCAAACTGATAAATTCTGACGGCCCCCTATAATCATCATCGCGGGATACAGCCATCACCGCCAGATCATCAAAAGCCGAAGCAACGGCAGCCAACCACTGATCAATGATCACAGTTTTATCGGCTCTGAGTTGTTTTATCGCGTCAAAATATGCCGTTTGCAATCCAGCATTGGCAGAGCTGTCGGCAAGATCAAAAAAACTTTCGTTGACTTGATCAAAAACACGACCGCCGCACTGGCCAAGAAATTGAAGCGTACGATCGCATAGCATTTTCAAGGGCAGCGCCAGACCC
>JAHRWI010000297.1 GCA_019090225.1 Porticoccaceae bacterium | reverse complement strand
GCGTCTAGCGACCGAATAGGCCTTTTAGCAGGCTGTCGACGGCTTTGCTGTCTTCTTCGCTAAGCCCGGTTTTCTCACCGATTTTTTCGAGTATTTTGTCTTTGGCGAATTGCTTTACAAAATCGCCGTCGGGCCGACAGCTTTTTGCACCGGCATTTTCAAAGCTGTCTTTACAGCGCAGGGGGATATCTTTGTCTCGGAGTTTGGTGCTCTCTATCAGGCAGCCGTTTTCGCTGGTGCGGTCACCATTGAGGCGAGTGACAGCGAGGATGTTAAAAGCACCGGCTTCGAGATCGACCTCGCCGTTAGCATTTAATGTGAGGTTGCCAACGCCGCTGCTGAGGCCATCGAGCAGGAGAGTTTGTCCCTGCATGCGAAATTTACCATCAACCGTGTTGAGTTTAGTGCCCGCTGGCCAGTCGTCTTTGGCCGGTATTTTTTCGACCATGGCCGCAACCTGGCAGTAGCTTTGCTCGATATTAATGGTCTTAAGTTCTGGCTCGACAATTTGCAGGGTGCCGTCACTTTTAAGGTTGTTGAATATCTGATCGCCAGTGGCTCCCCTGGATTCCCCCTTTACCGAGGCGGTGAGGGTGCCGCTGGCGTTTAGACCTTCAGTAAAGGCTTTAGTCGCTTCGGCGAGGGATATATTGTTCAGTTGAGCGGTGTAATTAAGCTTAGGCTTCTTACCTTTGAGGTTACCTAGTCGACCGGTGCTTTTGATGTTGCCGCCGAGGGTGTTGGCAGAAAAGTCGCTGATGTTGAGGTTATAGCCTTTGCTTGTGGAAGCCACATGGATGGTGTCGATACTCAGACCATCTGTCTGGAGTTTGCCCCAGTTAAATTCGAGCTTGCTGTTGCCGCCATCAAGAAAAACCAGCGGCGCGATCAGGGGCGCAAATATTAACTCAGCCTGGCTTTGCTGAGCTGAGTTGTCTGTGCTTGAGTCGTCGGCTTCACTGCTGGCCACATAACGATTGAGATCGATGCTGTCGCCGGTGAAGGTGGCAGATAGCTGTTTCGGTTTGTTGAGTTTGGCGCTGGCTTTACCCGTAATAGTGGTGCCATCTAGTTTTATTTCGAGGCTTTGTATTTGTACCTCTTCCTCAGAGCCTGAGAAATCTGCGCTCAGGCTAAAGCTAGTCAAAGCGTTCTTGTCAGGCATATCGGGCAGGGCAATGCCGAAATTATTCAGTACCGCTTTCAAATCAGTACTCGGCAGATGGAGGGAGCCGCTTGCCTGAGGTGCAGTGCTCATCTGGGTGACGGTGGCGTCGAGAGACAGGCTTAACCCGGAGCTGCTTATATTCAGGCCTTTGATGATTAGTTCATCGCCCGCTAAGTTGACGCTCATATCGCTGTCGAGGGTAATGCTGGTCGCCTGGGGAAGGCCGCCATCGCTGTAATCAAATGACAGGGTTATGGGAAAGCTCTTGCCTTCGAGGTTGATTTTTTTGCCTTCGAAAAACAGCTTGTCGAGAATCATTGGCTGATCGGGTGACTCGCCCGGTAAGCTGATTCGGCTATTGGTGATTTTCACGGAATCCACTGCGATACCAAATGCACTGTCAGCGCTGCTTGATTCGCCAGATGCGGCTACTGGAGCGGCGGCAGTGGCGGCGGCCTCTTCATTATTGGTGATGTGAATATCGGCACCATCGATAGTAATCGCACTGACCTTAATTTGCTGCTTGAGCAATGGTGCCCATTGGAGGCTTAGGCTGGCGTTATTGAAGCGGGTGTTCGGGATGACCTGGGTCGAGCTGCTCATACTGGTTTCGCCAATGCGGATGGCGAGGCTGGGTATGATTTGCCAGCTGAGATCCCCACTTATCTTGAGATCAATCCCCTGTTCACTGGCTGCTTTCTGGATTTGCGCTTTGTAGTCGTTGGGATCAATGGCAACTACCACATAGGTAACAACTGCGGCGACTAGCAAGATGATAATCAGCAGGCTGCCAATCATGGCTTTTAGGAGTTTGTTCATAAGATTAACCTGTTCCTTTTGAGGGTACCTGTCGAGCGTGCCTGTTAGGGGTATAGATAGATTACCGCTGTAGGAGGGGTGCTGGCGGGGTGACTGCCGCGCAAGTATAATAGCGCACTTTCCAGCGCTGGCTAAGGCGGGCCGCTAAGCCCACTCAGCAGACCATTACTAAGAGCATGGCTAAGAATTATGGTTAAGAGCTATAGCTAAAACATGGCTAACGATATGACAGGCAATATAGCAGTGACAGAACGCAAAGCGACAGTTAGTCGAGACACCCTTGAGACCCAAATTACGGTATCGATCGACCTGGATGGTAGCGGTCGTGCGGAGTTTGATACCGGCGTGCCATTTCTCGAACACATGCTCGACCAGATTGCCCGGCATGGATTGATCGATTTAACAATCAAGGCCACGGGGGATATCGAAATTGATGATCATCACACCGTCGAAGATATTGGTATCACCTTGGGGCAGGCCTTCAGCAAGGCGCTGGGTGAGAAGAAGGGCATCTATCGCTATGGTCATGCCTACGTGCCTCTGGATGAGGCCTTGTCACGAGTGGTGATCGACTTTTCTGGTCGTCCCGGCCTGGTCAATGATGTGATCTTTACCCGGGCTCGGGTGGGTGGCTTTGATGTCGATCTGGTGTGGGAGTTCTTTCAGGGCTTTGTTAATCATGCCGGTATTACCCTGCACGTCGATAATCTGCGTGGTGATAATACCCATCATCAGGTCGAGACCATCTTTAAAGCCTTTGGCCGAGCTTTACGCATGGCGATTACCGCGGATGAGCGTATGGGCGACGTGTCACCTTCGACAAAAGGCTCTTTGTAGTTTGCTTTTGTTGCCCGCTTAAACCTTACTGTCTTAACACCCCCTTACAATCAAGGGTAAATGCCCAAATGATGGTCCAAATTTATGAGTGATTTTCGCAATCGCATAGCCGTTCTCGATTACGGAATGGGTAATCTCCATTCGGCTGCCAAAGCTCTGGAACATGTCGCACCGGACAGTCATGTTGTTGTGACCTCAGATCCCATGGAGGTGGACCGGGCTGATCGCGTGGTGTTTCCCGGTGTCGGCGCGATTCGGGATTGCATGTCAGAAATCCGTCGGCTGGGTTTTGATCAAGCCGTGGCCAAAGCCATTAACGAAAAACCGGTGCTGGCGATTTGTGTCGGTATGCAGGCTCTGGTAAGTCACAGCGAAGAAAATGGCGGGGTCGACTGTCTCGATTTGTTACCGGGTAATGTTCGTTACTTTGGCGACAACCTGGTGGCCGAAGACGGCGAGCGTTTGAAGGTGCCGCACATGGGCTGGAATCGTGTCGAGCAATGCATTGACCATCCTTTATGGCAGGGCATAGAACAGGGCACCCGGTTTTACTTCGTGCATAGTTTCTATGTTGATGTTGCTGATCAGTCACTGGTGGCAGGTCGTTGTGATTACGGCAAAAACTTCGCCGCAGCCTTGAGCAAAGATAATTTGTTTGCTGTGCAGTTCCATCCAGAAAAAAGTCACACCGCTGGTTTGCGTCTGTTGAGCAATTTTGTTCAATGGGATGGTACGTGCTAAAAAATCCGTTAAATATCTAAGTATTAATAAGTTATAGGAATTAGTTAATGTTAATTATCCCGGCAATTGACCTCAAAGATGGCCAATGTGTGCGGCTAAGACAAGGTCGAATGGAAGACAGCACGGTGTTTTCAGATGATCCCGTGGCTATGGCCGGGCGTTGGGTTGAGCAGGGTGCGAGACGTTTGCACCTGGTGGATTTAAACGGCGCGTTTGCTGGTGAGCCGGTCAATGGCGGAGTGGTGAAGGCCATCGCGGCAAAGTACCCGGATCTACCGATTCAGATCGGCGGTGGTATCCGCACCGCCGAGACCATTAGTGCTTATCTCGATGCCGGTGTTGAGTACGTGATTATTGGCACTAAGGCAGTCGAAGAGCCGGACTTTGTCACGGAAATGTGCAAACGTTTTGCCGGTCATATTATCGTTGGTATCGATGCCAAGGCTGGGCAGGTAGCCACTGATGGCTGGGCCGAGGTGAGCAGTGTGAAGGCTATTGACCTGGCACGGCGCTTTGCACTTGATGGCGTCAGTGCCATTGTTTATACCGACATTGATCGTGACGGCATGATGCAGGGCGTCAATGTTGAAGCCACCGTGGCGATGGCTCAGGCCTCACCAATTCCAGTCATTGCCTCGGGCGGCATTACTAATATGGATGATATTTATCGTCTGCAAGCGGTGGCCGAGGAGGGCATACTCGGTGCCATTACCGGGCGCGCCATTTATGAGGGTACGCTTGATGTGCAAGCGGCCCAGGCCTTTTGTGATCAGGCCTAGCCGCTCCTGTTCCTCAGAGGAGAGCGGGTCAGAGGAGCGCAGGCCAGAGGAGAGTAGTTCAGCAGAGAGTAGTTAGCCCATGCCTTTCTAGGCCGTGCCTTCTAATCCGTGCCCTTGATAGCCCCCTTGCTATGTAGCTCGGCGATTTGTTCAGCAGAATAATTCCATTCAGCCAATATCTCATCGGTATGCTCACCACGCTGCGCGGGAGGCCGGGAAATCCCACCAGGGGTGGCACTGAACCTGGGTGCCGGTGCGGGCTGGACAACACCTTCAATGTCGAGGAAGGCGTTACGGGCTTTATTGTGAGGATGCTCCGGGGCTTCAGCAAAACGCAGTACCGGCGCGAAGCAAATATCACTTTGCTGTAATAGCTCACACCATTCATCCTGAGTCTTGCTCAGGAACACCGTTTTTATTTTGGTTTTTTGATCAGCCCAGCGTTTGGGGTTCATCTGTTCGCCAAAGTCTTCTTCATTGAGATTCAACAATTCTTTTAGCTCGGCATAGAACTGTGGTTCAACTGATGCGATTGAAATGTATTCGCCATCAGCGCACTCGTAGGCATCGTAGTAATGACTGGCACCGTTTAAGGGGTGTTCACCGCGACCTTCTCGGAGCTTACCTTCAGCCAGTTGGCCAAAGAATGAGGTGCTGAGAATGGATGCGCCGTCGACCATGGCGGCATCGACCACCTGGCCGGTGCCAGACATTTTCGCTTTCAATATCGCCGTGACCATGCCGAAGGCGAGCAGCAAACCGCCGCCGCCGAAGTCGCCGACCAGATTAAGCGGCGGTGCGGGCGGGCCACCTTTGACACCCATATTAAACAGCGCGCCAGTTAGTGCGATGTAATTAATATCGTGGCCAGAGATATTGGAGATGGGTCCTTCCTGGCCCCATCCGGTCATACGACCGACGACGATGGCTGGGTTTTTTTCGAGTAGTACCTCGGGGCCGATACCCAGGCGCTCCATGACGCCAGGTCGAAAACCTTCGATCAGGCCATCAGACTTTTCGACCATGTCCAACAGTATTGCTTTGCCCTCGGGGCTTTTTAAGTCCAGACGCATAGAGCGCCGACCACGGGCCAGAAGATCATATTTCTCGGCCCGAGGCATGCCGCCCGCAGCGCCGGTTCTATCGATGCGGATGACTTCGGCACCCATGTCAGCGAGCATCATGGCGCAAAATGGCCCGGGACCAATGCCCTGCAATTCGATAATTCGTAAGCCTTCTAGTGGCCCCGAGCTTGTTTTTTGAGCTTCCATAACTGTCTTCCTAATTATCTATTATTAATATTTTTGCGATTGACCTTGCTGATATTAGCCTTACTGTTTTTAGTAAAGGGCCTTGTTATCGAGAAGTGCTCGCCTTATGAGGATTAACCTTGGGCGCTAATGACTTTTGATGTTTTTCAATTGATAGCGCGTGGTTTCAAACTCACCGAATAGTTCTTCGACCTGAGGATGCCCGATGGGCTCACCACTGACGTCAGATAGCAGGTTTTGCTCTGACACATAGGCAACGTAGTAGGACTCTTCATTTTCAGCCAGCAAGTGATAAAAGGGCTGATCCTTTTTGGGGCGGATGTGTTCAGGGATGGAGTCCCACCATTCTTCAGTGTTGTTGAAGGTGGGATCGACATCGAAAATAACGCCGCGAAAAGGAAATAATCTGTGTTTTACTACGTGACCAATTTCGAACTTTGCCGTGCGGTTAATTTCTTCAATCATTGGTCTACTTTCCTAAAATGCGAGTTGAGCTAATTTGAACTCAGGTATTACCGTTGGTTCAGGGTCGCTAACGCATCGCGCCATCAATCTGAATCGTCTCGCCATTAAGCATGCGATTCTGGCAGATATGTTTGACCAGCTCGCCAATCTCTTTTGGGTCACCCCAGCGCTTGGGAAAAGGCACCAACGAAATAAGTTTATCGGTGTGCCGGGCATCAACGCTTTCAGCCAACGGGGTTCTAAAAAATCCTGGGGCAATGGTCATTACGCGAATGCCGTAGGGCGCAAGATCACGGGCCAGGGGCAGGGTGGCTCCAGCGACAGCACGTTTAGAGGCAGCATAGGCGGATTGCCCAGGCGGGCCATTAAAGGCCGCACCTGAGGCGATGTTGATCAAGACGCCGCGTTCGCCATCTTCAAAGGCTTCCAGATCTATCATCCGTTCGGCAAACAGCGCGCAGCCGTCCAAAGTGCCAACGACATT
>JAHRWI010000296.1 GCA_019090225.1 Porticoccaceae bacterium | reverse complement strand
GATGGTCTTTTTTACGATAAAAACACAGGAAAACCAATAAAAAAGGGCACCAACAAGGTGCCCTTTTTAGATCAAACTACCCAATAAAATCAGGGCAGATTTAGCGCTTCCAGAGCCGCACGATCTACAACAGGCGCGCGTTTGGTTCCGGGAGCCAACTTAACAGAACCGGGTAAACGCTCAAATGGTCCACTTAACTCTTCCTTATCGGCAAAAGCTCTCACCGCTGGCAGTACCTGCTCACCTAACAGCTTGACACTATTCAACCGGTCTTTGTCACTGACGTTACCTTGAACGGCAAAGACGGTGAAAACACCCGGACGAATGACTTTGAGGATATCGCAGATTTTCTTGGTAACCGTTTCAGGGCTACCCACTACGACCTGCATATTTTCCTGTACCTTCTCATAACCCGCGACCAACTTCGCCTTCAAGGATTCATAAGCTGCTTCATCCCATGCGTCTTCCTGGCTAGCCATCAGCTTGGCTTTACTAACACCCAACCAACTGCCGCCGGGTTGGTTCGCCAACATACGAATAGCTGCTTTGGAGTTGTATCCTGGAGGCAGAGTATGCTCAGGACGAGAGAATGCATTCTGACCACCGCCAAAGATAAAGCCTTTACCTATATCAAAAGCTTTTTGATCGGTATCCGAACAGAATACAGGCAACAGGTAACCAAAGTTTTCAGGGCCAGCCTGATAACCCAGCTCAGCAGATTTATCGGCGTACATATCCCACAAGTCACAGGTAGGTCCGAGAGCTGTGCCTAAACCAAGATAGGGGTATTGCTTCTCAGCACACCACAACACGGTTTCAGGACTCAAAACCCCCGGAATCCACTGCTGAGGATAAGGTTCCTGGTAAGGCATTACCCAGGGATTTACGTGGCGATAATGGAAGTGCTTACCCTCGTAACGCCAGGGGCCTTCTTTAGTCCAGCAATCGATAATAAACTGGTGAGCCTCATTAAACATCTCACGGTTATAGGCAGGGTTAGCATTATTGAAAAACTGCTCACTACCCGCACCGCGAACCCAACCAGATACCAGTCGACCACGGGAAATGGTGTCAATTGTCGCCAGCTCTTCAGCAACACGTAAGGGATGCTTAACACCCGGTAACATATTACCAATAATGACAATTTTCACTTTGCTGGTAATACGCGCCAGAATCGCCGCTTCAACATTGACCACGTTACCCGAACAAAAAGGGTTACCGTGGTGTTCGTTAAGAGCCACCGCATCAAAACCCACTTCTTCACAGTAGCAGGCTTCGTCAAGATAAAAATTATAGTCATCTGCAGATTTTTGACGATCTACGTATTTATTTGAAACACCAAAAAAGGCGCGATTTTCCAGAACCGGTTGTTCTGGCACGTAGCGGACGGGCCGCTCAGTAAAATGTGCAATTTGCATGATCAGTTAACCTCCCGGTCATTAATATAGAAAACTCTATGATAGAAATTTTTGTACGGCGCTAATAAAGTCAGCACTGTTTTCCACTTCGCAACGGTGTCCAGCATTAGCAATACTAACGGCACTCGCTTGTGGTAAAGCTTCTTGATACTTCCTGATACAGTCTGCCGGAATAACCTCATCTTGTTCGCCGCGAACCAGCAAAGTGGGTAATTTGGTATTAGCGGCACTTCTGAGCAAGTTTGGCAGGCTAGGGTTGAACATATAGGGCTCCCAACCAATACGGGCGCTTTCAGCACGAGCATCTTCAAACAACTCGAACTGCTCAGGGCTCATGCCACCACCATACATCTGGCCGTACTCTTCACAGTTTTGATCATGCACGGATAAACGCAGATATGTATTCACAGTAACAGCGAACATTTCAGCAATTTCACCTTCATCCGGCTTGATCCCCATGGGTCCCACCAAGGTCAAGCTGCCTAGAACTTCTGGGCTAGCGGCAGCCATTTCAGCAGCGACGTACCCGCCGGCCGAAAAACCCACCACGTCGGGCTTATCAAGACCCATTTCCCGGATCACGTTAAGATAATAGTTGGCCAGGTCTCGGTGCCGCCACATCCAGTCCTGACGTGGTGACTTACCAAAGCCAGGCTGTAACGGAATAATAAGCTCCCGTGACTCAGCCAGTGCTTCGTTCCATTTCATCCAGCCGGTGTAGCCCATTTCATCGTGACACACAAACAGCGGTTTGCCAGTGCCACCCCTTACCACTGTGAGTTCTGCTCCAGCGATATTAATAGTTTCTTCTTTCCAGTTAGCCAATGGTTTCCCCTTGAAGATAGTTAACGAATGAATAAATACTTTTATAGTATTCGATGAATAAATTTAGTGTATTCAGCTGTGTAGAACAAAAACCACGGCCGCTAACATAATAGATAACAAAAGCGATTACCGCCACGTCCCGCTCGTCCCAACTAAGTCCTCCACCATCTAAAACACGCAAATAGCCAAGTCTGAGGCAGGATATCGAGCATGTCGCCGTGGGCTTGTGCGAGTTCAATTCAACCATAGACGGCGACGGAGAGGCAACCAATAAATTTGGCCGGATACTGCGTTAAATCAATTCCATATAATTTGCCATGGTCAAAAAAAGTGGCGGCGCTACCGGCAGGTAACAAAACTTGTCCAGGGGGTACCTTTTCTGCGACAATGCGCGCCGCTTTAACTGCCTATTCCGATGCTTCCGGTTCGCCGGTCGTTAGATCGTAAGTGACTTGCTTTACACGCGCTTACGCTTTGGACTTAGGTCATAATATGGTTCACAAATTGCCACACAAAAACCGGTCTGGCAAAGGCCCGAACAAGCAACAAACACCCTGATAATTCGGGGTGTAAGGCCACTTCTACTATATAGAACACTCAAACTAATTATTACTCGACCTCATTATTGTAGGCACCTACATTGAGATAATCAGGACGTACTTTTTGTAAGATTCGTCGAATGTTTCCACCATACAATTTTAAAACCAGGCGCTAGAACAAACCCCAAACTCTAGCGATATCTTTATCACACTCAAGTGTTAACCAGTCACAGGTACAACGGAATTATGTTAAAACTTCATACAAGGACTAGCTACTTACTAATAGCTGCTATTGCCGTTATTTCAGGTTGCGGGGACAAAACAGCGGAAGCCGACAAGCAAGATGCCAAGCCCCCGGTACGGGCAACCATCGTATCGACGATTCAGGTTGAGACATCCACACTGGAGATAACTGAGCCATCGGTGGGGGCACTAGAAAGCATCTTTAAGCCCGAAGTCTCCGCCGAAGTTGAAGGACGAATTATCGCTGGTCACGCGAAGGCCGGAGAAAAGGTGGTAATCGGCCAGTTGTTGGTTGAGCTAGACACCGAAGATTATTCAATCGCCGAACGTGGAGCCAAAGCAGAAGCTGCGCAGCTCACTGCTTTGCATACCAATCAGCAACGAACTGTCAATCGCTATAGCAAACTGCTTGAGGACAAACTGATATCCATTGATCGATATGACGACGCTAAAGCCCAGCTAGACGCCTTGGAAGAACAACTCAAGGCAGCCCAGGAGCGACTCAAACAAAAACAACGAGGATTAACCAAAACCCGAGTTATTTCGCCCTACACTGGTGTCGTCGATGCGGAATTGGCCAGTATTGGCGATTTTGTCAAAGTTGGTGATCCGCTACTGCGTATCACTAAAATAGATAAACTACGAGCCCGTCTGCCGCTGCCGGAAACCCTGGCACCCCGAATTGCCAGGGGGCTTGAGGTGAGACTCGTCTCCCCCTTAGACCCGGATACTGTGATCATCGATAAAATTATGGAAATCCGACCAATTGTTGGCACCAGTAACCGGGCTATCGATGTCCTGACTATCATAGACAACCCTGGAAAATGGCAACCCGGAGCCAGCGTCACCGGCACCATTGTTCTGGAAAAACGCGCTAACGCCATCACTGTGCCGCTGGCATCTGTGGTCTTACGCCCGGCCGGCAAGGTGGCCTATGTGATTAACGACAACATTGCTCGACAACAGATCGTGGAAACCGGTGAATATGTGAGTGGCAGGGTAGAAATCACCTCTGGACTCGAAGGTAATGAAACCATCGCAGTAAATGGCGCTGCCTATCTCACTGATGGCGCTCCCGTCACTGTCTCAAATAGTAACTAAACCATGAACCTCCCTACGCTATCCATCAATCGCCACGTGCTGACAACTATGTTGTCAGCGGTACTCATATTATTCGGCATCATCGGCTATTCAAGGGTTGGAGTTGATCGTTACCCAAGCGCTGAATTCCCTCTGGTTGCTGTAAAAACCAACCTGGTGGGTGCCAACCCCAGTGTTATAGATGCCTCTATCACCAATATCATCGAAACCGCAGTTAACGCGGTTCCAGGTATCGAACATATCTCATCGACATCATCCCCCGGCAACTCAACGGTAGTGGTTACTTTCGACCTCGATAAAGATACCAACGTCGCTTTCGATGAAATTCAGGCAAAGGTCAACCAGATACTCAATCAGCTGCCACCGGACGCTGACCCGCCCATTGTCGCCAAATTGGAATTTGGTGCTTCACCCATTATGTGGCTCGCCCTCGAAGGGGATCGGACCCTCCAGCAACTGAATTCCTACGCCATCAATGTCATCAAGAAAAACCTTGAAACCATTAACGGCGTTGGTGAAATTCTCATCGGTGGCCGTCGCGAACGAACCATTCGAGTCAACCTTGACCTCGACAGAATGGCCGCTTTTAACGTCACCACCAATGAAATTCTTGGCGCTATCCGCAACGAACATTTTATGATGCCTGGCGGGTTTCTGGTCAGCGGCGAGACCGAGCATATGGTCAAGCTCGACATGGAATACCACGACCCCAGGCAACTGGAAAACCTGGTGGTGGCCTACCGGGACGGCGCGCCGCTGAAACTGGGCATCATGGCAGAAGTCGAGGACGGCATGGCCGACCCCAGAAGCCTGGCGCGGGTTAACGGCAAGACTACTGTAGGGCTGGGTATCGCAAAGATCGCCAATGCTAACACCGTAGAAATCATTGATGAGGCTTATCGGCGCATCGAAGAAGTCATCAGGCCCCAACTGCCCGCCGGTATGAAATTAACCATCGCCTCAGACGACTCACTGTTTGTTCGCAACATGGTCGGCGCTCTGGAAGAGCATTTGATTCTCGGCACCCTCCTCACAGCGCTGGTGGTGTGGATGTTTCTCAAAAGCATACGCTCGACCATCATTATTGGTATTGCCATACCCATATCGCTGTTCGGCTCTATCGCAGCGATATATTTCTTCGGCTACACCCTTAATTCCATGACCCTGTTGGCCCTGCTCCTGCTTATCGGCATCGTTGTCGATGATGCCATTGTGGTGCTCGAAAATATCTTTCGACATCGGGAATCCATCGATCCTGACCCAAAAACTGCGGCAATTCACGGCACCGCCGAAGTGGTATTCCCCGTACTCGCCGCAACCCTGTCACTGGTGTCGATTTTTGTACCGGTTATTTTTATGGGCGGCATTATCGGCCGGTTTTTCTCTTCCTTTGCTGTGGTGGTGACAGTCGGCGTACTGGTCTCATGGTTTGTTTCAATGACGCTTACACCTATGCTTTGCTCACGATTTCTGCAAGTAGAAGAGCACGAAGGTGGCCTCTATTACTGGCTAGAAAAAAGCTTCCGTAGCATGGAACGCAATTACGCAAAATTGCTGGGCGTAGCATTGAGATTCCGCTGGACAGTAATCGGCATTACCTGGTTGTTAGTCATGGGCTCGATATTCTTTCTTAAAGATATCGGTAAGGAATTCTCTCCGGGTCAGGACGAGGCCAGCTTTATGGTGATTGTCCGCACTCCGCTGGGTTCGGGAATCGAGTACTCCAGTGGCAGACTTAAAGAGGTCGAAGATATTCTTGCCTCTCACGATGACGTCATTATGAGTTACTTTTTTGGCCTGGGTACCAGTGGCAGGCAGGTCACCACTGCCATGGGCTTTGTGCGCATGACGCCCGCTACTGAGCGAGATCAAAGTCAACAGGAACTCATCAAAGTATTAGCCAAAGAGCTGGCTACAGTACCCGGTGCCCGTGCTTTCCCGGCACCCATACCCAAACTCGGTGGCTCACGGGGTGAACCGCTGCAATACTCCATTAATGGCCCCAACCTTGATGAAGTCGCCCGCCTCGCCTACCTGCTAGAAAATAAACTTAACAATGTCGAAGGTATGGGCAATATCGATCTCGACCTGAATCTGGAGCTGCCTCAATATCAGTTAAAAGTAGACAGTGTCCGCGCAGCTGACCTGGGTTTTTCAACACGGGATATCGCCCAGGCAGTCAACGTGATGGTCGGTGGTCTCGACGTAGCCAAATATAATGATGATCCCGGTGACGGTGAACGCTATGACCTGCGTGTCAAAGCCGCAGATGGTCACTTCCAGTCCGCCAGCGACCTGAACCGTATTTACCTGCGTTCTCGAACCGGCACAATGATCCGTGTCGATACTGTCGCCAAACTTGAAGAAAAACTTGGCCCCGCCTCCATCTCACGCTATGACCTGCGTTACTCCGCGCCGTTTTATGGCAAGCCGGTAATGCCCCTGGCGGAAGCCATCGACACCGTACGTAAAACCGGCGAAGAAATACTACCTATTGGTTATACGCTGACCTTCAAAGGCCAATCGGAAGAATTTGGCAAAACCGCCGCCAATATGCTCTTTGCCTTTACCCTGGCAACGGTACTTTTATATATGGTATTGGCCAGCCAGTTCAATTCATTTACCCAACCCTTCATTATTATGACCGCACAACCGCTGGCCATGATTGGCGGCATCATCGCTTTATGGCTCACCGGGCATACACTCAATACCTATTCGATGATAGGCCTGGTGCTACTGGTTGGTCTGGTGGCGAAAAACTCCATCTTATTGGTAGATATCACCAATCAACGTCGGGCTGACGGCCTCGCCATCGATGATGCTCTGCTTGAAGCCTGCCCGATTCGTTTACGGCCCGTGCTCATGACCTCGTTCACCGTGATTCTGGCACTATTGCCCGCAGCACTAGGTTTCGGTGCTGGTCATGAAACCAATGGACCCTTGTCCGTCGCTGTTATTGGCGGCATGCTATCTTCCACCCTGCTGACTTTAGTGGTAGTACCGCCGGTCTATTCAATTATGGAAGGCTTTATGGAATGGCTGCACGCCCGCGTCACAGACGAAGCATCACCAAAAGCGCCTGTTACCAACGAATAGAGCACCGACCAGAAGCAGGGGCAATGACGATATAAA
Source organism: Porticoccaceae bacterium (assembly GCA_019090225.1). Lineage (GTDB taxonomy): Bacteria > Pseudomonadota > Gammaproteobacteria > Pseudomonadales > Porticoccaceae > HB2-32-21. Next base: position 1,575 of record JAHRWI010000296.1, on the reverse strand, counting down.
CTCACGGAGCAAACATGCGATTCGATAGTGTAAATTACGAGCTAGTCAACACCACCGCACTGGTCACATTAGATGAACCCAGCAAGCTAAATGCCCTCAGCCCCGGCATTCGCAGCGGATTAATTACCGCTTTGGCTAAAGCCGATGAAGACCCCAAAGTGCGGGCGATTATTATCACCGGTGCAGGGGATAAATCATTTTGCGCCGGTGCCGACATCAGCGGCTTTGAATTTACCACCACCTACGCGAAGCAATTTATCGATAAAGTCCTCGATGTTCTGGCTTTACCTGAAAACACCAGCAAACCCGTCATCGCAGCGGTTAACGGCTACGCCTTCGGTGGCGGTTTTGAAATTGCCATCGCATCTGACTTTGTTATTGCTTCTGAACAAGCTAAATTTGGTGTTCCAGAGATTCAGTTAGGCCTGCTACCGGGCTTCGCCATTGTTCGACTCGCTGAATTGGTGGGCCGCCAGATGGCTAAATATCTCAGCATGGTGGGCGAACCTATCTCTGCCCACGAAGCCAAAGATCTGGGTTTGGTACTTAAGGTCGTAGCCCATGATGAATTATTAGATCGAGCCTTTGAACTGGCAGATAAACTGGCCAGCAAACCGCAAATGGCTATTCGCTACGCAAAATCTGTCTACAACCGAGAGCTAGGCGGTGCTGATATCACCTATGCCAAAGACGTCATGCCCTTTCTGTTTCTTGATGAAGACACCCAGGAAGGGGTCACGGCTTTTAGAGAAAAACGCCAGCCGAAATTTAAGTAGGGAATTTCACCCCTACTTAAAATAAGCAGCGCCTATACGGTCGTTAAACGTCGATAAATATCCGCAACTTTGAGCGGCAGTTTTTTGACTTCGTGAATCACCGCGTAATTTCCCGCACCGTACATATGAGGCAGATAATCCTGAGCTTCTTTATCGATGGTGATACAAAAAGAATGAATACCGTCGTGACGTAATTCCTGCAAAGCGTGGCGAGTGTCTTCCACCGCGTAGCGACCTCTGTAGGCATCGTAATCTTCGGGGCGGCCATCGGATAACGTAATCAATATTTTGGTGCGTGCCTGACTCATATTGAGCAGGTGCCCGAGGTGCCGAATGGCCACACCCATGCGGGTAAAGCCTTTTGAGCGAATACCGCTGATCCGCTGTCGCACCAGAGGACTGTAGGGCTCATCAAAACGTTTAACCCGATAGGTCTCGCAACGTTTATTGGTTTTGCCAGAGAAGCCGTAGATCGCGTAGCGATCGCCAAGGGTCTCCAGCGCCTCACTAAGCAGTATTAATGATTCACGTTCGGCATCGTTAATCCAGCCGTGGGTGGAACCGCTCATATCGACCATAAACATGACCGCGACGCTGCGTTCCCGATTGCGATAGCGGGTGTACACGCACTCACTCATCTCCTGACCACTGACGAAGTCTGCCTGAGCTTCCACCAGAGCGTCGATATCAATATCGTCGCCATGGGATTGCCTACGCAGGAGTTTCGACTCGCCCAGTACTACCTCGAAAGTCTTTTTGATGGACTTAAGCAGGCCACGGTATTTATCCAGGGTCACTT
>JAHRWI010000295.1 GCA_019090225.1 Porticoccaceae bacterium | reverse complement strand
GTCGGCAGCGTCAGATGTGTATAAGAGACAGCTCCAGAATAGTCTTTCGGAACTCTACCAACGAATCATTGATTTCGGTGGCCATCCGAATGAACGAGCAGTATCTAGTAGCTCAGAAATGAAGCAAGAAGGTGATACGACAGTGGTTCGAAACCAATTCCTACACGGCGATTCAGCGGCGCTTGATCACGCTTTAAGAACTACCGCTCAAATCGGTCTAGGAAGTTTGTTGGTCTTTCAGCTCATATATAAAGAGCGATTCGATATTTTAGGCCTCCGCGACACTATTGAATCGCTAAAAGGGGCGTTGTAGAAATGCCGCTGATGCCGGGCGTTATACCCCAAAAACACATTGACACTCCGTACGCATTTACGTACGCTCCATGGGTCGGAGGTAATTTATGACTACATTCAATGCTACTGAGGCCCGCTCCAAGCTCTACGCCCTCATTGACGAAACCACAGAGACGCACCAACCTATTGTTATTACGGGTAAAAGGGGTAATGCGGTGCTTCTGGCCGAGGATGACTGGAAGGCCATTAATGAAACCTTACACTTATTGTCTGTGCCTGGCATGAGAGAGTCCATTCAAGAAGGAATGGCTACGCATCTGGGTGATTGCGACCAAGAACTTGATTGGTGATGTGGCAGCTCTATTACACAAAACAAGCCCAAAAAGATGCCAGAAAACTTGCCTCATCAGGCCTCAAAAATAAAGCTCAAGAACTACTAAAAATAATTGAACAAGACCCTTATCAAAATCCACCACCTTACGAGAAACTCGTAGGGGATCTTTCTGGGGCTTATTCGCGGCGTATTAATATTCAACACCGGCTTGTGTACCAAGTTTTAGAAAAGGAAAAATCAGTAAAGGTACTTCGTCTGTGGAGTCACTACGAATAACGAGAATAGGCATAACAATTTTGGCCATGCGACGCGGAAAAGCGCCGTGCGCATGCTAAAAGCGTTAAGCACACAACAACATTTTACCTTCGAGACTAAAAGATTGAATAAGATTTTAAACATTCAAGCACTTCGGGGAATCGCCGCTCTCTCAGTAGTCGCTTTTCACCTGGTGCCAATAGAAGATAAGTATGGATCTGGGGAATCTGTCCTTCCTGAATTTTTCAAATTTGGCATGTTTGGTGTCGATTTGTTTTTTGTGATAAGCGGATTCGTAATGGTTTCCATCACAAAAGGTCAGTTTCAAAGTGGACCCAAGGCTTTCAATTTTTTGTATCACAGGGTATCCAGGATCTATCCAACATATTGGTTTTATAGCGCCTTAGTACTCGCTGTGTTTTTGATAAAACCGACATGGGTTAATAGTGCACAAGGTAATCAAGTGAACATTTTATCATCTTTCTTATTATGGCCAGAAAGTACACTTCCTCTAATTAATGTAGGGTGGACACTCATACATGAGATGTACTTTTATTTAATGTTTTCTGTGTTATTAGTTTTTCTTCCTGAGAAAAATTTTGGTTTGTCTCTCACTCTATGGGGGGTAACAGTTGTTGTTATTAATTTGGGTGTTGCTACAAGTAACCCTGTTTTAAACCTGGTCGCTCACCCGCTTACACTCGAATTTATCGCAGGGTGTTTTTTAGCCATGCTTTTCCGTGATGACACAGGATGGAAAAATACAATTATCTTGACTGCAGTTGCCGTGCTAATCGTTGCAGTTTTGACAGCGCTTAGTGAATCTGAATTTCCTGATGGTTGGTGGCGAGTCGGAATTTATGGTGTTCCGGCTGCCGCGACCCTTTATGGCCTTTTAGTGGCAGAAAGAAAAGGACTTGTTCTCAATAGGTATTTAGTGAAGCTTGGGGATGCATCCTATTCTATTTATTTAGTACACGTGCTGATATTAAGTGCGGTGGGTAGAGTGCTTTATTCTCTTTCCACTACTTTTCCTATTGGTAATGCGAGTATGATTTTAATCCTCACTCTTTGCGTGATAGCGTCGGGCTTAATTAGCTACAAAATAGTTGAGCGGCCATTAATGAAAGTGACTAGCAAGATAATTGATTCAGGCCGGCTTAACAAATCAAGCAAGAAGGACGCGCTAGACACGCGTGCCTCTTCTTGAGACGTTAGATTTAAAAAATGACAAATCCATACTATTTTGCATGTTCTTACCCATTAGGCTCGGGAAGCATAGTCCTGCCAGGTAATTGGGTGGCGTATAGTTAAAATCTATAACACTAGTCGATTTGAATCTATATTTTGTGTGAAAATCCAGAAGAATTAAATGCATTTGTAGCGGTTACGAAGCGACCATTAGATATATTTTATGAGTAGGACTAATTGACAATAATAGCCCTACTCATGGCGGATGCCTCCGCCATCTTGACTTTAACCAACAAGAAAAATACTAAAGCGGCAATCGAATCTGCTCATCACTGGCGAGATAATCACGCAGATTTTTAGGCCGGTAATCGGCATCATTCAAAAACCGTTGTTCGGCGCTGATATGCAGGGTTTCGTCGGTGTTGATGGCCATCAATGGGCGTCGAGAAGAACCCAGTAGGCGCATAGCGCCCTTGTAAGAGTTGTGCAGCCGTGGCTCGTTATTTTGCGCATAGATAGTGTTTAGATAATCGTTATCCAGTTCGAGACCGCACATGCTGGTTTTTTCCGCCATCCAGCGCAGGGCTAGATGAGATAATCCAGCTTCACGATAACCACCGCCAATATCGCTGTGGACACCGGCAAACCAGCTTTGCTCGGTGCGTTGCCGGTCTTTTTTCGTTTGCCATAGGGTCGGTTTGAAAGGCTTGCGTTTTTCGTCAATGGCCAGCGCATGGTAGGCGTTTTCGACGGTGCTACTTATCGCCGTGTCGTGGAATTGATAACGCTCATGATTGATTGATCGGAAAATACTCAGAGGGATGCCGAGGGCACCGACCGTATCCCAGACACCGAGAAATTTTACCGTGACAGCTTGTGCATTGGGTTCGCGAAAGTGCAGGGCGTTGTCGGCGTCGGCGTGCCATTTGGTTCGATAGATATGGTAGGCCTTATCGATGAGTCCAGTCTTCGCTTTGTCCAGTAGCCAGCAGTTTCTGAGCAGGCCGATACAGCTGCGTACGGTATAGGCCCCTCGGCTAAAACCAAAAAACCAGAGTTCATCGCCGGGCTGGTAATTGTGGACCAGGAAACGATAGGCATCCTTGATGTTTTTATCGATGCCAGCGCCGATGGCTCCACCGCTCAATGAATCCAGCTTGTCATCGGTACCGACGCCCCAGTCGTAAAATACCACTTGCTCGGTACCGTCGGCGCTGCGTGGTTTAATTGCGCGCGCCATATGCGCGACGTTGGTGACATCGCGTGAT
>JAHRWI010000294.1 GCA_019090225.1 Porticoccaceae bacterium | reverse complement strand
CTGGTTAACCAGCGCGAAGTGCATAAAGATACTCATGGTTTTAGCGAGGCACTTCGCTCAGCTTTGCGTGAAGATCCAGATATTATTTTGGTTGGTGAAATGCGTGACCTGGAGACCATTCGCCTGGCGTTGACGGCAGCGGAGACCGGCCATTTAGTATTTGGCACCTTGCACACGACCTCAGCGGCAAAAACCATTGATCGGGTGATAGATGTTTTTCCAGGGACGGAAAAAGCCATGGTGAGAGCCATGTTGTCGGAATCACTACAGGCTGTTCTGGCACAGACATTAATGAAGAAAATCGGCGGGGGACGGGCCGCCGCCAACGAGATTATGATTGGCACACCGGCGATTCGAAACCTGATTCGCGAGGATAAAGTGGCGCAGATGTATTCGGCCATCCAGACTGGTGCCGGCCACGGCATGCAAACGATGGATCAATGTTTGCAAAAAATGGTGGCACAAAGTGTGGTTACGAAAGAGTCTGCGCGTGAGAAGGCTAAGGTAACCGAAGATTTTATGTGAGTTCCGTTTGTTGCTGTTGCTGTTGCTGTTGCTGATTCTGAAGTGAACGGAAACTTGACTAGAGGTATGGATTGTGGATTTCAATAGCTTATTACAGCTGATGGTAGAGAAGGAAGCCTCAGATTTATTTATCACAGAGGGCGTTGCGCCTTCCATCAAAATACACGGCAGCATTATCCCCGTGGGGAAAAAACCGCTGGATTCTGCGCAGTCACGTGCTTTGGTCGAAAGCATCATGGATGAGCGCCAAAAGCAGGAATTTAATGCCCAAAAAGAACTGAATTTTGCTATTTCTTCTGAGCAGGTTGAGGGAGCACGTTTCCGGGTCAGTGCGTTTTATCAGCGCGACGAAGTGGGTATGATCTTGCGTCGCATTGAAACGAAAATTCCCACCGTTGAAGAATTAAAACTACCAGGAATACTCAATGAACTGGTGATGGAAAAACGCGGTATTATTATCTTTGTTGGAGCGACGGGAACGGGTAAATCCACCTCTCTTGCGGCAATGATTGGCCATCGTAATCGCAATACCCAGGGGCATATTATATCGATAGAAGACCCCATAGAATTTGTCCATCAGCATGAAGGCTGCATAATTACACAGCGAGAGGTGGGTATTGATACGGAGTCTTTCGAGGTGGCGCTGCGAAATACCTTACGGCAGGCTCCGGATGTGATTTTGATCGGCGAAATTCGCACCCGGGAAACTATGGAAAACGCTATCACTTTTGCTGAAACGGGCCACCTGGTGCTAGCCACCCTGCATGCGAATAATGCGAACCAGGCACTGGATCGCATTCAGCACTTCTTTCCGATCGAGAGTCAAGGCCAGTTATGGATGGACTTATCGTTGAATATGCGGGCGATCATTGCCCAGCAATTGTTGCCAACGGCGGATGGTTCAGGGCGTCGGGCAGCGATTGAAATCCTTATTAACACACCGTTGGTATCGGACATTATTCGCAAGGGCGATGTGCATAAATTGAAAGAGTTGATGACCCGCTCTGGTGAGCTGGGTATGCAGACTTTTGATCAGGCGCTTTATAAACTCTATGATGAAGGTGTGATCAGTTATGACGATGCTATTGCGGCTGCCGACTCGAAAAATGATTTGCGTTTGTTGATTAAACTTCAGTCAGAAACAGATGCTGGCTATCTCGACAGTGCTGCCAATGAACTGACGGTCAAGGAGAGTGACGATGATGAACATATCACTTTCTTCAAGCGCTAGTAGCTGTTTACGGATTCAAGTTTAATAAAAATGGTTAATTGAGCGTGGTCTGCCAGGCCTCTCAATCTATGGTTGCGGCTTAAAATTAGGGGCTGACAGCAAATTCCGGTTGCTGTAGCCAGCTTTGCAGAATCAGGCAAGCGGCCAGAGCATCGACCGGAGATTCTCGGTAATTCCGATTTGCTCGAGATGACGAAGCTGCCCTTTTGGCTTCACGAGTTGATAGACGTTCGTCAAACATTAAAACTTTACAGGCACTGCGCGACGCGAGACGTCGAGCAAACTTGCGCGCCCGTCTGCAGAACTCGCTTTCTTTGCCATCAATATTCAGTGGTAGACCGACAATCAACTGGCCGGGCTGCCAGTCGTCAATATGTCTGAGAAGCTCTGCCCAGTTTGGTTGACCGTCTTTGGCGTGGAGGACGGTCAGGGGACGGGCTGTGGCGGTCAGGGTTTGGCCCACCGCCATACCGATGTGGCGGGTGCCAAAGTCGAAAGCCAACACATTTGCGGGCTTGTTCTGGGTTTGTTTAGGCGTGTCCGGCACTGGTGCTGAGTTGATCGAGGTCTATACCGATGCGGGCAGCAGCGGCACTGGCGCGGTTGTCAAAAGGTATATCAAACAGCAGGTCAGTATCTGTGGATGTCGTTAACCAGGCATTATCGAGAACCTCCTGCTCCAGTTGTCCAGCGCCCCAACCCGCGTAGCCAAGAATAATTAGCGAGTCTTTAGGGCCGTTATCAGAGGCTATCGCTTCAAGGATGTCTCGCGAAGCAGTCAGGCTTACCTCATCGTTTACCGCTACGGTCGACTGCCATTGTTTGTCGGTATTGCGATGCAATATGAACCCGCGTTGTTGCTCGACGGGGCCACCTAACAATAATGATTGGGTACCAAGCTTTTCGGGACAGGGCAAATCAAGTTGCTCAAATATTTGTCGAAGAGGCATATTAAGCGGCTGATTAATTACCAGCCCCATAGCCCCTTCTGGGCTGTGCTCACAGATATAGACAACAGAACGACTGAAGCAAGGGTCAACAAGGCCGGGCATGGCGACCAGCAGTTGGGCCTTTAAGCTGTGATCAGTGTTGGTTTGGCTTGCTTCCATGCTTTTAGTATTGGCGGTAGGCGGCTAAATTACAAGACGAAAAAGTCACTTGGAGTGCATACGATGGTCCGGAGAAAACCGCCAGGTCTGGATTATTTCGATTTTATGCCAGGTGGCCATTTCTTTTGGGAAGGCAGAAAAGGGCGCGGCCAGGCGAACCGTTTCTACCGCCGCTTGATCGAGAACGTGATGCTTTGAGCTTTGAAGAATTTCTACGCCTTCGACGGTACCGTCGGGAAGCACCGTGACGGCAAGTTGCAGTTCACCAAATAATTTTTTATAGCGGGCCTCGGGCGGATAATGGCGATTGCCAGTGAGCTCTACTTTATCGATCCAGTATTTTAGATAGGTAGCGTGGTCGGCTTGTTTGGTGCTTGCAGAGGTGAGGCGCAGAATATTCGGTAGCTTGCTGTAAGCCTGTTTTTGGTTGTCAAGTTGAGCACGGAGGCTACTAAATTCTTTGACCAAAGTGGGAGCGATTTGCTGGTCGAGGGATGGTGATGTCTGCTCGCCAGATTCAGCGATTTGCTGGGTGATTGCCTCACTGTCCTCGATGGTGGTTATGGTTCGCTTGGCCATTTGAGCGCTGGCCTGCCGGGCTTGTGTTGGCTGCAAGGGCTTGGTATAGCGCAACACATCAGCGGCATAATCGGCTATTTGGTCGGTGGTGATTTCGTTCTTTTCGTCACTGATATTGCCGCTACCCTGTTGGCTTGCCTGAGCAATATAGGCAGCGTCATCTACTGTTTCAGCCGTGGGATGTTGTGCCAGTGTGACGTCAAGGGCTGTGGCAGAGGGTTGGGATTTCAAAAAATCAAAACCGACACCAAATATGATCAAACTGTGCAGTGCGATAGCCAGAAAAATAGCAAAGCCCAGGCGATCATTGCCCTGATGCGGGTCGGCAGTTGTAAAAGAAACGTCCAAGTTTAGGCGTCCAGGCGGTTTTTTATGGCCACCATGAGTTTTTGGCCAATGGCGGTATTTTGTTCTCGGTCGATTTCACGTACGCAGGTTGGACTGGTGACATTTATTTCGGTCAGGTAGTCACCGATGACGTCCAAGCCAACAAAAAGTAGGCCTTTCTCTTTTAGGTGGGGGGACACTTCTGAAGCTATCCAGCGATCGCGCTCTGTCAAGGCCTGAACGATGCCATTGCCCCCTGCCGCCAGGTTACCGCGGGTTTCACCGATGGCCGGAACCCTGGCCAGACACCAGGGTATGGGGTCGCCATCGACCATCAGAATACGCTTGTCGCCATAGGTGATTTCGGGAATGTAGCGCTGCACCATAATGGTTTGTCTTCCGTAATCCGAGAGCGTTTCTATGATGACGCTGACGTTGGGATCGTCTTCGCGGGCATGGAAAATTCCGGTACCACCCATGCCGTCGAGGGGCTTAAAGATAACGTTTTTGTATTCCTGGTGAAAAGCTCTCAGCCGTTGGGGATCCCTACTGACCAGAACCGGTGGCGTGCATTGAGGGAACTGAGTAGCAAAAATTTTCTCATTGCAGTCACGTAGACTCTGGGGGCGATTGACGACCAGAACGCCGAGCTTTTCAGCGGCTTCGAGGATGTAAGTTGCGTAGATAAATTCGCTATCAAAGGGCGGGTCTTTACGCATCAGTATGCAGTCAATATCTACAAGTGGTGCGTCGGCAGTCACACCAAGTTCATACCACCGCTCCGAGGAATCAAAGACTTTCAGGGGTGTCTGGCGTGCCATGGGTACGCCGTCGGCCAGTGCCAAATCAGACATTTCCATATAGACAAGCGACCAGCCTTGTGCCTGAGCCGCTAATAAGAGTGTGAGTGTGGTGTCTTTTTTGAAGTTGATGGCACCTATAGGATCCATAATAACGCCAATAGAAACTGCCATGAAATATCCTCTTACACTGTTTGAGTCCGCTGTTTGATGAGGCTCTTTAATTGAGTCAGGACCACCCCGCACACGTTACGGGTTAGGAACGAATCTGGCAACTATTTTGGTTTTTTTTTGAGACATAATTACTTTAAAATTTCGGCTGTTATGGATAACATGTCGATATTGTGTTAAAAGTTATCGAGCGTAACGGATGGACTTTCCGACGCTCATAAAACTCCAGATGAGGTGGGTATGACGGCTAGCTATGAAGCGATGAAGATCATGGTCATTGATGACAGTAATACCATTCGGCGTACGGCGGAAACATTACTTTCCAAGGCCGGGTGTGAGGTGACTACTGCGGTGGACGGTTTTGATTCTCTGGCTAAAATTGCCGATATCGAGCCTGACGTGATTTTTGTCGATATCATGATGCCCCGTCTTGATGGCTACCAGACTTGTGCGCTGATAAAGAATAACGACCAATTTAAAAGCACCCCGGTTATTATGTTGTCCAGTAAAGACGGTTTGTTTGATAAAGCCAAGGGTCGCATAGTCGGAGCAGATGAGTATTTAACCAAGCCGTTTAGTAAAACTGAACTTTTTGGTGTGCTGGACGCGATTTTAGCAAAAAAAGAAGTCTCTGAAGAAGCCTTTCCTGAGGCGTAAAGATAGTTTTTACAAACAAATTTTTAATGTGTTTATGCCAACTTAAGACCTAGAGAATAAGCCATGGCTACGGTACTAATTATTGATGACTCACCTACTGAAATCCATAAGTTGACGGAAATATTAACTCGGCACGATTACACTGTATTGTCGTGTGGTACTGCTGAGGAAGGGTTGGACGCCGCGAGGCGTAATCACCCCGACGTGGTATTGATGGATATAGTAATGCCCGGAATAAATGGGTTTCAGGCGACGCGGCAGTTAGGTAGGGATCAAGTGACACAGGACATCCCGGTGATTATTATTACTATGAAAGATCAGGAAACCGACAAAATTTGGGGTGAAAGGCAAGGAGCAAAAGCCTACCTGACTAAACCGGTTTCAGAAAAACAACTGTTAAGTACTATTACTCAGGTTGCACAACACTGATTGGATTACTATTTCGATGGTGGTAAGTGGTACCGTATTTGAAGTTGTTCGGGAGCTGGCGCAGCAATTTCACAGTCACTCGAAAACTTTGCCCGCCCAAACCGATTTTATGCCGCTCACAGCGGCATTATGCTTTACGGTATTGGGCGTTGATTTGCTCATCCCTCTTGACGAATTAGCGGAAGTTCAGGAAATGCCTGAATACGCGCGCTTGCCGAGGGTCAAGCCCTGGATGTTGGGGGTTGCCAGCATTCGGGGTAAGTTGGTGCCCATTGTGGATTTTGTCAGATTTCTGAGTGGAGAAACCCGGCCCGCAATTAAAAATCAGCGCGTGTTGGTGCTGGCCTTGCAGGGTGGCTTTATCGGTGTGTTGGTCGATAGTGTTGCTGGTGTGAAACGCTTTGAGACAGAGCAGTTTCGCGAACATGCGGTTGAGATCCCTCCCCCGCTTGGGCGCTACGTCAAAGGTTGTTTTGTAGACGGCAGCGGCCAGGAAAAATATTTGTTCCGACCCCTGGAACTTATCGAAGATGAACTCTTTCGGGATGTGGCAGTATGATTTTAAACATCTCTGAGGAATACCCCCAGAAGGTAAAGCCAGGAGCTTAATGCCATGAATACAGCGGTAACGAAATCCAAAGCTAGTCCTCTGGTCATAACCCTAATTTTGACCATGGTTATGTTGGTGGCCTACCTAGTTTTTGCATTCTTCAATAACACTGAAGACGTAGGTAAGCATCGGCGCAATATTACGATGGCCAGTGAGTTGAGGGCACTGACGACTGGAGTCCCCAGGCTTGCAGCGCTGGCAAGTGGTGGTAATACGGCGGCAATAACTGAGTTGGAGCAGCTCCAGGCAGACATGCTGAATAAAAAGAATGCCTTGCAAGTAGCGCTTACTGCAAGTGGGGATTCGAAAGGATTAGTGGCCTTTAACGAAGCCTGGGATAGGGTTGATCAAGCGATTAGCGTCGTGACAGGGGCAAGGGAATCGTTAATTTTTGCCGTCAATGTAAAGGCTCAGTTCGATGCTAATTACCCGGCCTTACAGACTGAACTAGATAAGACCGTAGAGATTTTGCTGGCTCGAAGAACAGCCGGAAACCAGGTGGCCTTGGCTCAGGCGCAACTATGGCGGGCGGAGCGTGTGCGCGCTTCGATAGATCGAGTAGTGTTGGGTGGTCGCGGTGATATTGAGTCGATGAAGCAGCTTGGCCATGATGCGGAATTGTTTGACCGCGTCGCCAGTGGTTTTAAAAATGGTGACCGTGCTCTCGGGATTACCAAACTTAGGGCGCCGACGGCTCAGACTAATCTCGACAATACAATACAATTATTTAGCATTGTCAGTAGTTCAGCTGCAGAGCTTGTAGATGCTGGGTCAGCGTTAACCGGTTTACGCGAATCTAACGACGCACTAATAAGCGCTTCGTCTGTACTTATGGACGAAGCCATCAGCTTAGTTGATCATGTGAAGGCGCTGAATCTGGGAGGCAATGCTTACGGGCCCCAGGCGACAGTGTATGTAGGTATCTTTCTTATCCTTGGACTAACCCTGCTAGGCTTGATTTTTTATCTTGGTACGCGCAGCCGCTTGCAGGAAACCGCTGAAGCAAATCGGGTCAATCAGGATGCTATTTTACGTTTGCTCGATGATATCGAGGGCCTTGGTGAGGGTGACTTAACCGCTGAAGTAACTGTTACCGAGGGTTTTACAGGAGCCATAGCTGACGCGATTAACCTGACTATTGTTCAGCTCAGGGAGCTGGTTTCTCGCATTGTTGATACTGCGGGAAAACTGTCGGCATCGGCCAATGGAACGCGATCCACCGTGTCGCAATTGACCAGATTATCTGAACGTCAGGCTGAAGAAATAGCCGGTGCTTCAGTGGCAATTAACGAGGTGGCGATTACCATCGATCAGGTATCCGCCAATGCTGCTGAGTCTGCGGCAGTGGCTGACCGCTCGGTGTCGATCGCTAATAAAGGTGCGGTTGTGGTGCGTAGCACCATTGCCGGTATGGATAATATCCGTGGCCAAATACAGGATACCGCTAAGCGGATTAAGCGCTTGGGGGAGAGCTCCCAGGAAATTGGCGATATTGTTTCGCTCATTAACGATATTGCAGACCAAACGAACATTCTGGCCCTCAATGCGGCTATTCAGGCTTCTATGGCCGGTGATGCTGGGCGCGGTTTTGCGGTGGTGGCTGACGAAGTACAAAGATTGGCTGAGCGTTCAGCCAATGCAACTAAGCAGATTGCCGCGCTGGTTAAAACCATTCAAACTGACACCTATGAAGCGGTGTCCTCAATGGAGCAAACTACTGCCGAAGTAGTCGCTGGTGCTTCTCTGACCGAAGATGCGGGCATCGCACTAAGCGAAATTGAAACTGTTTCTACGAACCTTGCAGAGTTGATTCAGGATATCTCCACGGCTGCGCGGCATCAATCGACCACGGCTGGCCACATTTCAAATACCATGAATGTGATTCAGGACATCACCTCTCAGACCCTGGAGGGTACGAATCGCACGGCTGCGTCGGTCGATGAGTTAGCCGAGATGGCCATTGATCAGCGAGAGTCGGTGTCGGGCTTTAAGTTGCCCACCCAGGATTTTGCCAGTGGACTATTGGCTGAGCCGTTTGCATCAGCTGCCATGCCGGATAATACTAACTGGCTAGATGATGGGCCTGTCGATCAGCCGGAATATGCTTCCGAAGAGGTGTTTGAACAGCCGGCAACGTTACTAGACGAAGAAGAGGAGTTGCCAGGTTTTGAGCAAGCCGGTGTGCAGGGAACGCCAGCACATGTCAAAGAGGTGTTGGAAGAAAACAGTGCGGCGATGGAAGAAATGGATTATCTGTCAGAGCTGGACACAATTGACGGTGACCTAGCTTCACTGGAGGCTGATCCACCTGCGGAAAAGGGTTCGTTTGCCGCAGGGCTTGAGGCTGAATTAGCGGATATTGATCT
>JAHRWI010000293.1 GCA_019090225.1 Porticoccaceae bacterium | reverse complement strand
CCACCAGACATGAGGATCTTTTTGCCCACCTTGTTGGCCTTTTCCAACACGAGTACCCGCCGCCCACGCTGAGCAGCCGTTGCGGCGCACAGCAAGCCAGCCGCGCCCGCACCCAGAATAATGACATCGTAGTTTGTAGTAGAAGCTTGCACCGATTGCGAGACTCTTTATTACACCTAATATATTACAAGCTATATGTTACAGGCTATCTATTACAAGCTAAGCATTCCAGCCTGTACATAGGGCGCTATCATCCCACGGAAACAGCGATGACGCTCTGGTAAGTGCCTAATATTTTTGTCAACATCCATACACGAATGCCTTATAACAAGTATGATGTCCGACCCGTTTATCCATGATCAATTTAGCCATAGCGATCAAAACTAGTAATTACCTTTACAGGAGAAAATCATGAGCGAGACCAACATAGAAGAGCTTGTCACACACGGTGCCATCCGCCTGGATTCCCCCCAGTTTGGCGTCATGGATCCGCTTTCTGAGGAAACCCAGCCGCAGGAATACTATGAAGCCATCAAGAAGCGTTTTGCCGAGGAGCGCGACATACGGATCAACTTCCGACCCGAAGGCTCAGGCAATTACGTCACTGACCCTACCGGTCTGTTAGCAAAATTTGACCAGGACCCCTACGGTGGAGAAATTGTCGAACGAGAAGCGCTGAACGACACCGTCGAATGCCTAATTATTGGCGGAGGATTTTCTGCACTACTGACCTCAGCGCGACTGCGGGAAGTCGGCGTAGAGAGCATTCGCATTGTTGAACGCGGCGGTGATGTCGGCGGCACCTGGTACTGGAATCGCTACCCAGGCATCGCCTGCGATGTGCCTGCCTACGACTATTTACCCTTGCTGGATGAAATGAAGTACGTGCCTACACAGCGCTACGCTGAGGGCGACGAGATTTTTCAACACTGCCAGGCAATTGCCAAAGAATACGACCTCTACAAGCTGGCGGTTTTCCAGACCACGGTCACCGCAACGGTATGGAACAAAGAAGAACAACTGTGGCACATTAAAACTGATCGCGGCGATCATATGAAAGCCCGCTTTGTGATCTGCGCCAACGGCATACTATCCAAGCCCAAACTCACCAAAATCAAAGGCATGGAAACCTTCAAGGGCCATTCTTTCCACACCTCGCGCTGGGATTACAACTACACCGGTGACGATTTGAGCAAGCTCAAGGACAAACGGGTCGGCATTATCGGTACCGGCGCAACCGCCGTGCAAGCGGTGCCACAGTTAGGTAAAAACGCCAAAGAGCTTTATGTATTCCAACGGACTCCCTCCTCCATCGATATTCGCGACCAATGGCATACCGACCCTGAATGGGCAAAAAGCCTGCCCGCCGACTGGCAGGCCCAGCGTCGTGAAATATCGCTCAGACCCCCACAACTGAGTCCAGAAGGTTACGAAAAGATAAAGGCCATGCCCCGCGAAGAAAAACGCCGGCGACAGGAGAATGCCAACATCGACTCCATGATGCGCATTCACAGCCGCATCGAAGACATTGTTGACGATAAAGCCACCGCAGAGGCGTTAAAACCCTGGTACATGATGATGTGCAAGCGCCCCTGTTTTCACGAGGACTACCTGCCCGCCTTTAATCTGCCCGGTGTTCATCTGATCGATACCAAAGGCCAGGGCGTTACCGAGATCACCGAAAAAGGTGCCATTGTCGACGGTGTCGAATACGAACTCGACCTGCTTATTTATGCCACCGGCTTTGAAATCCAGAAAACCGGTATTTATAACGAGATCATCGGTGACAAGGGTGTCGAAATTAACGACAAATATAAAGATGGGATTCGCACCCTCTTGGGCATGCATTCAAAAGATTACCCCAACCTGTTTATCATGAATGGCTACCAGGCCTCCTTCCAGTTCAACCTCACCGACATGATGCAAAGTCAGGGCGGCCATATCGCCGCCTGTGTCGACTATGTCCGTAAGCACGATTATCAGGCCATGGATGTCACTGAGGAATCAGAGGAATTCTGGGTTCAGGAAGTCATCAAATTCCGGGGTAAAACCGATCGTAACAAGCAATGCACGCCCGGCTATTACAACTTCGAAGGTGAGGATAACCGTCGCCAGGATGGCACCTACAATGGTGGCTTTGTGCAATATATGGCCGAAATGGCCGATATTGAAAAGGACTTTGAAAAGCACTTTGCGTTTTCAAAGAAATAAACCTGTAAACAGTTAATTTCGAAAACGGCGCGAGCTTATTTCGAAAACGGTACAAGCAAAACCAGACGAACATCAAACGAACATGACGCTATGTTTATTTGATGTTCGTTTGATGAGTTTAGTAGTCCCTTGTAGTAGTCCCTCGACCAACGCCCTCATATCCCATAGGAAAGCCTCCACTTCACCAGCCCCCATCTGAGCAGGGTGCCGCTTGTTGTGAGAGACAATAAAGCGCTTGATCTAGTGGGTATAGGTCTGTTCAGTTCTATAGGCCAAGCCACTTTTACGCATATGAATTCGCAATTGATTCATAAAACGAAGTGATCGGGTGTCAAGTAATTATCTAATATCATCCACGACATGCACCCAAATAATGTTATTACATAGAGTAATTATCAGGATCGGTATAGAATCAAGCTCCCGAGATCAGCCACCACCGTCGCGCTATCACCAAAGGATTTAATTACAATAACAAGGACATCCCATTGAAACGTAACAAAATACTAATATTTTCTGTAGCTTTTGAATTCCTGGATAGTCCGCCAAGTGTTAATGCGACGGTGTCGTCCTAATAAACAGTTAGGCATAAAAACCTATCCCAGGTAGGGCTACTTCGAAATGACACCACCTAAAGCATTCATCTCTTATTCTCACGACTCCGCTGAACACAAAAGTTGGGTTTTGGATTTTGCCACAACTCTAAGAAATCGTGGAATCGATGCAGTTCTAGATCAATGGGATTTAAGGCCGGGTGACGATCTTCCGCACTTTATGGAAACTGAATTAGCAAAATGTGATTACGCCATAATTGTTTGCTCCGAAACTTACGTTGCTAAAGCCAATGCTGGTGAGGGCGGTGTTGGATACGAAAAAATGATCGTAACCGCGTCAATGCTCCAGAGAATTGATAGCAACAAAATTATTCCAGTCGTACGACAATCATCAACACCCGTTCTTCCTACATTTTTGCAATCGAAGCTATATATAAACTTCTCTAATGATTCTGAAGTGGAGTATTCGCTTGACGAGCTGTTGAGGACGCTCCTAAATGCCCCGCTGTTCGAAAAGCCTGATATTGGAGCTAACTCGTTTATGCCATTACAGGGTTCTAAACCAGATCGAACTGCCGATGGTCTTAAAGCCGCGATGACTGCTATTGCAAAAGTATTTGAACAAAGCCCATACGATCAATTGGATATTGGAAAAATTGCCGGCTTCACAGACATACATCGTCTCAAGTTAGAGCGTTACTTGAGTCAAGCTGAGTCGGATGGGCTGGTTACCAGCAACGTTATTGGTCAGTATTCGGTTACGAACGATGGGTACGACTATCTAGTCAATCACGGAATCATCGATGCATAACAATCACAGGCAGGCCGACCAATTTTACGCTGCGCTTCAAATTTTCCATAAGCAGGGTCTAGATTTGATGCCTACAGGGCCAAGCTTACCTATACAGCCCACATGTCTAGCTCAGACAAGGCTTCCTTTCTAGGCCAGACTCCGCTGCGCTGGTGCGCTGGGAAATTCTTCCATGCCGCTTCCGGCTTCATTGCGCCTAAACCGATTCGGGCTACACAATTAATCAGCCAGGCGCTGATTAAGATCAGATCAATAGCGTTATCCAGTATCCGTCGCTGCACCGCTTCGAATTGCACCGCTGACTTGCACTGCCAACAGCCCGTTTAGCCGTACTTTCAACGACAGCTTAAAGCGGAGCAAACACGGTCTATTCGGCCCGCATGGCAATATCTATTTCCTCCTGGGTTGGCCACCAGTCTGGACGTTCTATCTCCGTAACACGATCCCGTATAAACGTACGCGGTTCGGGAATATTGTAGATCCGCCGCGCGTTGCCACCTAAAAATTTGGCCTGGCGCTCTTCCGATAAATTACTTTTATGCATGGTTTCCAGGGCCCGCCAAACGTCATCACCGTCGTGGTGATAAACATCGGACGACCAAACCAGGATGTCCTCATAACACTCAGGCATCCGTGAAGGGGGCGCCTCATCCCCCTCAAAACCCGTTACACAGTGCTGAAAAAATGTCTCGCTAGGTAATTGTTTGAGCGGGCGCATGGTGCGCTCGTTGCGATATAGCTTGTAAAATTTGTCACGAAACATGGGGTCGGGTCTTGTATTGCCACATTTTGGTCTGAAGCCACATTCAACCTGCAAGTGCACCACAGGCCTGCCTGAACACCTTAATGGATGTTTGGTAATTCGAGAATCAAGGGTCAGGAGAATAAAAGGCCCGAGAATCAGCAGCCACAGCCTCGCGAACTTTATCCCCGTTATAGCTAGCCAATTGATAGCTCAACGTAGTCTTCTGAATAACACTGCTATGTGTAAGGATGCACACTATCCGGCAGGTTCTGGAGCACAACCTCCGAAAATAGCTCAAGTGCCCGCCGGCGGGGAAAAGTACGGCGGAATACTAACGATACCCGGCGGTAGGTATCCGGTAGTTGCAGTTGCCTTGTTATGAGACTCTTATCTTTTGCCGAAGCAGTTTTCATGGCTAGTGCAGGGATTAGCGTACTGCCAAATCCCGCTGCAACCATTTGCAATAGTGTTTCCAAGCTGGCAGCACGTAGATCTGCCATATCACCTTGTATATCGCGTTCCTGCATATGACAAACCTGCATCGCCTGTTCGGCAAGACAATGACCCTCTGCAAGTAACAGCAGATCTGCATTGTCCAGATCTGCCTGAATGATTTTCTTTTTCGAAGAGAATGGGTGGCTTCGAGGATGAATTAACCAGAACGGTTCATCAAATAAAGGGATACTTTCGAAATCTGGATCTTCAACCGGTGTAGCAATCAAAGCCGCATCAATTTCGTGCTTACCCAAACGCAAAAGTAAGGTGTCAGTGAATTCCTCGGATATTACTAACTTTAGTTGTGGGTACTGTTTTTTTAGTGGTTTCAGTATCAGCGGCATAAGATATGGGCTTAAGGTTGGGATTGCTCCCATGCGAAGAGGAGCGACCAGTGGATCCTTATGCGATTGCGCTAGTTGTTGCAATGCATCAGCCTGTTCTAGAACCAGCTTGGCTTGCGCCACAATAGAGTCACCTAAAGGCGTGGTTTGCACTGAACGCTTGGTGCGCTCAAAAAGGGTCACACCCAACTCCTCTTCCAGTTTTTTTATCTGGCCGCTCAGGGTTGGCTGGCTAACGAAACAACGCTTGGCTGCATGACCAAAATGCTGGGTATCTGCTACCGCTACAAGATATTTGAGATCTTTAAGGTTCATATGACACCATGTATTTTTGCCAAATAAATAAATAAATAGATATTACCTATCAATTTAATATAATTAAACGATTTTAACAATATATTAGATTGACCTATTGTTTGTGCATGCCGGGAATGAATCCCGGCTTTAACAAGCCATACAAAATGGTAAACGCAAATTAACAATTTAGGAGCAAGCCATGAGTAACAAAAAAACGGTTATGACAACTGCGGCAGGTTGCCCGGTAGCTGATAATCAGAACTCCATCACCGCCGGGCCGCGTGGCCCAATCCTGATGCAGGATGTGCATTTATTCGAGAAGCTCGCTCATTTTAATCGCGAGCGCGTGCCGGAACGTGTAGTGCATGCCAAAGGTGCCGGCGCCTATGGCACCTTTAAGGTCACCAGTGATATTTCAAAATACACACGTGCCAAATTGTTTGCGAAGGTTGGCAATGAATGTGAGATGTTTGTTCGCTTCTCAACCGTAGCAGGCGAGTTGGGTTCGGCAGACACGGTGCGTGACCCACGTGGGTTTGCAGTGAAGTTTTATACTGAAGAAGGTAATTGGGACTTAGTGGGTAACAATACGCCAGTGTTCTTCATTAAAGATCCGAGTAAGTTCCCGGATTTCATTCACTCGCAAAAGCGTCACCCGGTTACCGGTTTACGCGATGGTGGTATGCAGTGGGATTTCTGGTCGCTAAGCCCTGAGTCAATGCATCAGGTGACATGGTTGTTTGGTGACCGTGGTATTCCTGCCACTTTAAGTAACATGGATGGCTTTGGCAGTCATACCTTCAGCTTGTGGAATAACAGCGGTGAGCGCTACTGGGTGAAATGGCACTTTAAAACGCAGCAAGGCATCAAAAACATGACTATTGATGAGGCCGCAAAAATTGCTGCCGAGAACCCGGACTATCATCGCCAGGAATTGTTTGAAGCGATCGAACGCAGTGACAATCCAAAGTGGACAGTGAAGATACAAATCATGCCTGAGGCAGATGCAGAAAATTACGGCATCAACCCGTTTGACCTCACCAAGGTCTGGCCTCATGCAGACTACCCGTTAATCGAAGTAGGTGTGATGGAGCTGAACCGCAACCCCGTTAACTACTTTGCTGAAGTAGAACAGGCTACTTTTGGTCCAGGGAACCTGCCACCGGGATTCGGGGCCTCACCGGACAAGATGTTGCAGGCTCGTTTGCAAGCCTACCCAGATGCACATCGTTATCGTGTGGGTGTCAATCATGGGGCATTGGATGTGAACAAGCCACGTTGCCCGGTTCATACTTATCATCGTGATGGACAAGCCCGGTTTGATGGCAATGGTGGTGCGACGCCGGTGTATCAACCCAATAGCTTTGGCGGCGCAGCAGATGACGCCAGTTATGGTCAACCACCATTGCGTATCAACGGCGATGCGGATCACTATGACCATCGTATAGATGATGACTACTACACGCAGGCTGGCAATTTATTCCGATTAATGGATGCAGCGGCACAACAACGGCTTATCGTTAATATTGTCGACGCCATGCAAGGTGTGCCACGTGATATCCAGGCGCGCCAAGTTGAGCACTTCAACAAGGCTGATCCGGCTTATGGAAAAGGTGTCGCAGCGGGACTGGGTATTTAACTTGGATTTAAGTTAGACCTTAAGTGTGAGAAACGCGAGGTGCAGAATCGGCACCTCGCGCTTTCAATAGAGGAGTAACAATTATGATAGGAAATAAGCCGACACATTGGCAGCATGTACAAAAATAGTCGGAAAACAGGGTCATCAAAAATAGATGAGGTCTTACAATGCAGTCTCTTGAACAGCATCCACAAGCAGGAAAGGCCAAATCCAGTTTCTCTTCAAGCTTGTTTTGATATCATCTTTGGGAACCCGGCACGAGAATTATAATACGCCACAGGACCAACACATAAAACCTGGCTTGGGATTCCATAAATGAAAAAATACCTAAACAGTTTAATTGTCACAACGATGGTATTTCATACCCAGGTCGTCTCCGCGGAATGGGGTGGGAGCATTACACTGGTCAGTGACTACCGCGCGCGGGGTGTTTCTCAATCGGGAGAAGAACCTGCTGTGCAGGGTTGGATTGAATACTTCCATGGTTCAGGATTTTATGCGGGCTGGTGGGGAAGTAATCTCGATTATTATCGCTCCGGCGATCCCTTTGACAACGAAGAATGGGTTGAGCATGACCTTTATGTCGGCTATTTCAAGCAACTTAGCAAAAACCTGTCCTACGACTTCACCTATTATGAATACTTCATTCCCGGTACTAAATCGGATGTAGATTTTAATGAAATTGCGCTAGGCGTCGATTATCACAACCTTCGGGCGGTTTATTGGTATACGAACGATTCGTTTAATACGGGTGAAGACTATAGTTACGCCGAAGCTAACTATAAGGTGGCTTTGCCAATGGATTTTGGTCTCACGTTTCATGCCGGTTATTCATTTGGAAACGTCCTGGATTTGGGCCTTTTTGGTTTTGAAGAATATCTTGATTACTCCCTAACCGTGGATAAAAGCATTGCCGGACTGGATTTATCGGTAGGCTATTCTGATACTAATATTGATGGCAACTCTGTGGTAAATAATAACTACAATGCTAATCAGAATGCACTGATATTCTCTGTATCAAAAACATTCTAGGGCATTCTTAAATGAATATTGTTAGGAGAGTTATCTGAATTCAAGTCCGGCTATCGTTGTCCATTCAGTTTGTTGTTATTTCCGTCTTTCTTACTGATCTGAATCCCTGCCCTCAGTATTCTCCGTGGTCGCCGTCGCCTCAGTGGTCTCAGCAGTAAAATAAAGCCAGGCAAACCCAGACACCCCCGCAATTACCGAGGCGATCAACACCCCGGTTTTCGCCATCAATAAATCCTCAGGATGATGGGCAAAACCCAGTTCCGCAATAAATATCGACATAGTGAAACCAATGCCGCCCATCAGGGCGACGCCAACAATATGTTTAAAATTCAGGTCATGGGGCAGCGTGCTCAAACCCAGTTTGACAGTAAGCCAGGCGAAGCCCGCGATACCGATCAACTTACCGGCGACCAGGCCCGCTGTAATACCGACTGCAACTGGATGGGTCACTATGCTGCCCAATGACGACCAGTCGATGGGAATGCCCGCATTAGCCAGAGAAAAGATGGGTATAACCAGATAAGCAGATGGCAGGTGCATCTTGCGCTCCAATAATTGAGCGGGTGCCTGAACCATCTGCACGCCGTCGCCTAATGCCTGAACTCGAGAACGCAGTTCATGGTTTTTAATAATGCTCTCTTCACGCTCGTAGACCTGTTTAATCTGCTCAATCAAACCACCCATCTGCGATAGAAATCGGGCCGGATCGTACTTGGGTCGCATGGGGATAGTGAAAGCCAGAAAGATACCCGCGAGCGTGGCATGGACACCACTTTTCAACATGGCAATCCACAGCACCACACCCAGCAAAACATAGGGCAGCGGTCGGCGAATGCCACCCAGGTTTAATGCGACAAGCAGGAATAAGGTAATAAACCCAATCACCAGGGCGGTAAAGTTTATGGTTTCGGTATAAAACAGAGCGATCACCATAACCGCGCCTAAATCATCGACAATGGCCAGGGCGACCAGGAAGGTCAGCAAACTTTTCGGCACTCGGCTGCCCAGCAGGGCTAGAGCACCCAGCGCGAAAGCAATGTCGGTGGCCATCGGAATTCCCCAGCCATCAAAGGTATGGCCCTCGGGATTAAAGGCAAGATAGAAAAACACCGGTACGATCATGCCACCCATGGCTGCCATGATGGGCAAGATGGCCTGTTTAGGGTCAGCTAGCTCCCCCACTAAGATTTCCCGCTTCAGCTCAAGACCAATGACGAAGAAAAACACCGCCATCAAGCCATCGTTGATCCAGTGGTGCACAGACTTTGACAGCTGGAAGCCTTCGACACCTATCGTAAAAGTGATCTCCAACAGGTGATGGTAGGCCTCGCTCCACTGGCTATTGGCAATAATAAGCGCGGCCAGGGCACAGAGCATCAGCAGGACGCCACTGGTGGTTTGGCGATGAATAAACTCATCCAGGGGGCTTAATACTCGATCAAAGGCTTTTTCCCATGGCGCTGTGTGTTCTTTACCTTTCATTTATTAGTTCCTTTAAAAATATGTACTGGACGCATAGGTGCTGTACCGACCGGAGGTATAACTTTTAATTCATATCCTTTTGATGGCAAGCCTGGAAGAAAACCTGTGCAAATACATGGTCATCATTTACAGGGTCTAATTTCCGGATGAATCGTGTTGCACTCCGATATAAAGCGCACTGAGATTATGCAGTATCAATGTTTTTCTGAAGGATATCGACGCGGATAGGTAACAAGAATTTTGCTCCATCCTCTTGCATACTTAAAGAAAACTGATCTTTCACAATCTCATAAAGGTCATCAGATAGCTGATGATCGCTGTGGGTCACCTTAATAACATTCGCTTCGAACTCTTGAAAACTTTTAAATGTCATCTGAGTATTAAAGCAAAACTCCTCAGCCAGGAGTAGATCTTGATTGTCTACAGATTTTTTAATGGCTTTATATGCCGCAGCCCTAACCTTTTCCTCGTCATGGAAAAGACGCAACACTTCATTGAAATCACCTTCAAAAATCGGTTCAGATATATAAGCCAATCCGCCAGGTTTCAAGACCCTCTTCACTTCTCTCAAAGCCTCATCCATAAGCTCAACTGGCACGTGATGGAGAGACTTAAACATGAAGATGACATCAAATGAATCTTCACCAAACGGAATATCCTCACTACCGGCTATCAGAAAAGTGGTATTGGGAAGATCCTCAATTAAAATATTTTTACTATGCTGGATTTCATCTACTTCTGTTGCCGTCACTTTTCGATCATGGCCATTGGTGGCTATCAGGCGAGTCATCTGGGCTTTGCCGCAACCCAACTCAAGTATATTTTTGCCATCAAGGGCCAATATTTCTTCAAAAATATCGCTTTCCTTACATACTTTATCTTTCAGGTTGGATAGTTCCACTGACATCTCCATGCTTTGAATTATAAGAATAGGCTATCTTTTCATCGTAGCGCGCCAAAATGCAAATGACACTTGTGAACGGCACTTCTGGAACCTGCCCCCTTATACAAGTGATAGTACACGGTAAGCCGTTTATATAGTTCAAGAAGCGTTATTCGTTCAGCACACACTGCCTAGACTGTCTTAACAGGTAAACAAAGATCCAGCTCAAAGCGCTCGTCGGTAGTTAAGAATTGATTGCGTTGGTAGCAGGCAAACACTGGTGTTAAAGCCATTTTGTAGACGCTGTTCGGTAGCCATTCATAAAATAACTGATGCAATACCGGCAGCAGTTCGCCGTAGTGTCCCTCAACATGCACCTGGGCGTGGAGCCCACCAGGAATGGTCATGATGCCGATATCCTGCCGTCGCCAGGTGGTATCGGCCACCGAAATACAGGCCACGTAATGGCACTGCGCCAGGGGTACGATGTTGGGGTTTGAATGGTACAAGCCGATCATTTGTTCAGCCTCCCAGACCAAACCCTCCTGGTCCGCCCATTCCCGTAAACGCTGCCAGGCGTGACTGATAGATCGGTCGTAACCCTGATGCCGGACATAAGCCACCCTTACCGGCTCCCTCCTCTGCATAAGCACTCTGGGCAGTGCATTGGTGCTTGCTTTGCGCAATTGTTCGCTGAGTTCAGCATCATCATGCTGTTGCGCAATTTGATCCTCGAAATCTCGATAGCCGCCATCGCGCCAGCGGGTCGGCGTTTCACCAAACCACGTTTTAAAGCGATGAGTGAAATTCGAGGAGGAGACAAAACCGCAACGTTGAGCAATTTCGGTGGCAGAGAGATCGGCATGAAAAATCAACATATTCGCAGCACGCTCCAGGCGGGTTCTGCGTATATAAGTATTTAAATTTTCTCCGGTAATGGCTTTGAAAACACGATGAAAGTGATGCGTCGAGTAGGCCGCCTGCGCCGCCAATGGTTCCGCCGTCCAGGGATAGGACAAATCCCGATGGATGGCATAGAGCGCTTCGTTGATACGCAATTTTTGTTGTTGTTTTGTCGCGTTATTCATAATCAGCAGTTTAGCAAAATCGCCAAGGTCTCTGCTCACTGTGACACTCCATCAAGCGCAAAACGCACATATCAGCAAAGCATCGCGCACATATGCTTAAGCGGGTCACTTCGGCAAACATTAATATTTGTTCCCTTCGTTGATGGATCTCCATTGATGGGCTAGATGCCGGGAACAACTAATGCGTAACTCACAGCCAAAACATTTAGTACAGCCTTCCTATATTCGCGAAATACTTCACGCGGCAACCAGCCCTGAAATGATTTCCCTCGCCGGTGGACTGCCTGCCACCAGCAGCTTCCCCACGGAGCGAATGCGCGAAGCGGTTTCTGTCATTCTGGATGATCCTACAGCCCTCCAGTACTCGACCACAGAAGGAGAACCAGAGCTTCGACGCTGGATTGCCGAATCACTGAATTCTGAATCATTAAACACCGAATCCAGTACTCCAACTCACACGGATATCAATCAAATATTGATCACCAATGGCGCCCAGCAAGCCATGGACCTCGTTGCCCGCACCCTACTCAAGGCTGGCGACAAAGTAGTGGTAGAAGCCCCCGCTTATCCCGGCGCATTACAGGTATTTAATCTTGCCCGAGCCAACATTATTCCGGTCGATCAGGAATCTGCTGGCCCCAATCTCAAGCAATTGGAGGCAGCCTTTAGGCAGCAGCCTAAATTGTTTTATGCGATGCCTGATTTCCATAACCCTACAGGGTGTTGCTGGTCAGTAAGCGTCCGCCGTGAGGTAATCAGTCTGGCGAAAAAATATCAGGTCACGATTATCGAAGATGCGCCCTATCGCGCACTGCGTTATAGCGGCGAAACACTGCCCAGTTTGTATCAACTGTCGCCAGAGGGAGTTTTCCATATTGGTTCTTTTTCCAAAGTAGCCGCGCCAGGGCTGCGGCTGGGTTACTTATGTGCTGATTCCAAGGTCGGCGAGTCCGCCATTAGCGATATTACTGTTGTTAAGCAGACCACGGATCTACACAGCTCGACCTTCTGCCAACGACTGCTTTTAGCCTGCTTGCAGGAGCCCTTTCACACGGAACATCTGTTGATGGTACGGCAGGACTACCGCCACCGAAGGGACACCCTGGCAAAAGCACTGACAGATCAGCTGGGTGATCAAGTTAGCTTTGCTATGCCCGAAGGCGGTATGTTTCTGTGGCTTGGCGTCAACAATATTGATTCCGATCTAATCGCCGCGCGGGCTCTCGACAACAACATCGCTATTGTTCCCGGCAGTGTATTTTATCCAGGACACCACTCAAAAAAGACCAATAAGATTCGGCTTAATTTTAGCCACGCAACTCCGGCCCTGTTGACCGAGGGTATTAAACGACTGGCTGGTGTTATCAAAGGTTTCTAGCGTTGGCGGGCTTTGTTAGTTCGTGGTTACAAACAGTCCAGGCTCACGCCGTACTATTCTCAGAGATAGGTAGCTTCTCGTGTCAATAGACCCCAAAAACTTTGTACAATACTCAGCCTGTTGTTACCGAGTATGCCCATGACAGCCCCGCTCAGCGTTGAACAAATCAAAAACAAACTCGACCACCCTGTCATCGACGCCGATGGTCACGTGATCGAGTTTACCCCGGTATTTCTTGATTACCTGAAAGATGTCGGTGGCCCGGAGATCGCGGAGCGCTTCGCCAAACGGCAAGTCAATTGGTACAAGCTAAGCGCTCAGGAGCGCATCGATAAACAGCGCACCCGCACGCCCTGGTGGGCGCTGCCAACAGCTAATACTCTAGATCGTGCCACCGCCATGCTGCCGCGCCTACTTAATTCCAGGCTCGATGAGCTGGGTATCGACTTCGCCCTGGCTTATCCCACGCTGGGTCTTATCTTTCCCGGCGATCCCTCTGAGGATGTACGCCGGGCCTGTTGCCGAGCATTAAATACCTATCATGCCGAACTGTTCAGTAGCTACGCCAGCCGTATGACGCCGGTAGCTGTGATTCCTTTAACCACCCCCGAAGAAGGTATCGAAGAACTTGAATACGCGGTAAACACCCTGGGCTTGAAAGCCGTCATGATCCCCAGCCTCATTCAGCGTCCCATCGCCGAAGCCGCTCGAATAGCGCCCGCCGCCGGCGCCTACGCCACCTGGATTGACACCCTGGCCTTCGAATCAGCCTATGACTACGACCCCTTCTGGGCCAAATGTCGAGAACTGAAAGTCGCCGTCACTGTTCATTCCGGCGGTAGCGGCTGGGGCACCCGAAATTCGGTAAACAATTATATGTTCAACCATATCGGTAACTTTGCCGCAGCTGGGGAAGGTTTCGCCCGCTCATTGATTATGGGCGGCGTCACGCGGCGCTTTCCTGAGCTCAGGTTTGCCTTTCTCGAAGGTGGCGTGGGCTGGGCATCAGCCTTGTATGCCGGGCTTATCGGCCATTGGGAAAAACGCAATAGCAAGGCCCTGCAAACCTATAACCCCGCAGCCCTCGACCAGCAACAATTAATCGAGCTGTTCGCGGAATATGGTCAGGACATCACTACAAAACAAATCACCCCGGAAGATTTCACCCAGGACTTCCTGACCAAAAATCCGGAAGACCCGACCATGCTCGACGAGTTTTCCGCCTGCGGTTTTGAGTCGGTGGAAGATATTCGCGATCAATTTCAACCCAACTTTTATTTTGGTTGCGAGGCCGACGACCCCCAAACCGCATTGGCCTTTGACCCCAGGCTCAACCCTCAGAAAATCAAACTCAAAGCGATCTTTGGCTCGGATATCGGCCACTGGGATGTATCCGATATGTCTACTGTGCTGGCAGAAGCCTACGAACTGGTGGAGGACGGTCTTCTCACCCCTGAAGACTTTCGGGCGTTTACTTTTACCAATGCAGTCACCCTGCACGGAGGTATGAATGCTGATTTTTATAAGGGTACTGTTGTCGAGGATGCAGCTTCAGCTATGCTTGGTGGCTAGGTGTTTGTTACCAGGTACCAATTTATTCTAAAGGCGTAAACGAGTAGCCAGACTTCGATACGCTACTGGGCAGTTTCAAAAAATAATTTACCTACTTCCAGAAAGTTTGTTTTTTGCCATTTTAAGGTGCTCGCCAAGCAGTCTGAACTCCTTGGCGAAGGCTGAATTTTTCCGCCACACCAGGCCAATATGGCGCTCAGCACCCTCATTGAGTCGGCCTTTATGGAGAGCGATATTCTTATTGGTCAATATCCCGCTTTTTATCGCCATGTCAGGTAAGTAGCTCACACCGACATCGTACTCAACCATCAAAACCACTGTATTTAGGCTATTTGCGGCGAACGAGTGAATTTGTTTTGGTCGAAACATTTTGCAACTGCCGATAGTATGGTCTCTGAGGCAATTGCCTTCATCGAGCAACAGAATACTGCCTGGTGGCAAATCGATATTTTTTCCTTTACTAATAAATTTGCTATTTTTACGGTGAATTAGCTGCAATGACTCCGTGTACAGGTCTTTAGTTTCTACAGAGTCCGCCACATAAGGCAAGGCCATAATCAGTAAATCCAGCTCGCCTTTAAGCAGTAATTTCAATAAATTGTCAGTTAAGTCTTCCCTAATCAGAACCTCAAGTTTAGGAAATTCCTCCTCAAGGCCAGCCAAAAGTGGCGCCATTAAAAAAGGAGCAATGGTCGGGATAACGCCTAGCCGTATGGTACTTTCAAAAAACAGACCGGATTTTTCTGCTGTCTCCATAAAGCGATTCGCTGCGCTCAATATCTCTTGGGCCTGTCGAACCAATTCGGTACCCGTTAAGGTAAAGACCATACTGTGCCGGTCTCTTTCAATAAGCACCCTGCCCAGTTTGCTCTCCAGGTCGGTAATGGCCGCACTCAAGGTTGACTGGCTAACAAAGCAGGCCTCAGCGGTTCGGCCAAAGTGCTGTAGTTCATGCAACTTGACCAGGTACTCGAGTTTCTTTAGGGAGGGCAAATAAGACATATCGTGTTTTCCGACTATTTTATGCAAACTTATTCACTATACATAAATAGTGCAAGTGTCTAATCTGCAAGCTCATTCACACAATCCGAGCAAAAGGTAAGCAACATGAACAATTCAATGACTCCCTCTATGCCACATTTAAACGAGCCAGCACCTGAATTTACCGCGCCCACCACACACGGTGAGCGAAAGTTATCCGACTATAAAGGCAAGTGGTTGGTGCTGTTTTCCCACCCCGCTGATTTCACACCGGTCTGCACCACCGAGTTCATGGCATTTGCAAACGCCGCGCCCGATTTCGCCAAACTCGACTGCGAATTATTGGGCCTTTCAATCGATAGTACCCATTCGCACATCGCCTGGGTTAGAAATATTAAGGAAAAATTTGGTGTCGATATTCCCTTCCCCATCATTGCTGATTTAAAGATGGAAGTCGCTAGTGCCTACGGGATGATACATCCCGGTGCGGCGGATACCTCGGCTGTGCGTGCGACCTTCATTATCGATCCCGACGGCGTGCTCAGGGCGATGGTTTATTACCCCATGAGTAATGGCAGGTCTATTGCGGAATTTTTGCGCTTGTTGTCGGCTCTCCAAACCAGCGATCAACATGGCGTGGCCACGCCAGAGGGCTGGCAACCCGGGGATAAAGTTATTGTACCCCCGGCAAAAACTGTCGCCGAGGCTAATGCACGAATGGAATCTGGTGAGTATGAATGTACCGATTTCTATTTCTGCAAAAAAGCGTTGTAGGTAAAACCTGCTTCTGTAAAAACATCGTGGGCACCGGCCAATAAATGCAATATTCAGCAAATAAAGCGACTAACAAATATAGCCCCGTAAGTCGCTTAGTCTACGGCAAAGTTGGACAACGTATCGTCCTCGTCGGTCAGCTGCACAAATCAGACAAAACATTATTTCTGGCATGAACATGGACAAGAAAGCACTCACAACATGAACAGGGTCACCGGTCGCGGACGACAACAATAGCGTCAGCATTGGCGACCGTGGCCCTTTAACATTTGATAAAAACGTTACACCTTTTAAAAATTGGCCGACTTCAATCGGGAGCGCATTCCAGAGTGGGTAGTTCACGCACGAGGTACTGGGGTTTATGGCGCCTTCACCATCACTAAATCATTCAGTAGCGTATTGAAGCCGGTTGTAGAAGCAGGTTATGGGAAAACTAAGCAATTTTCAGCGTAGACGAAGCTACACTAGCAGGCTATGTTCTTAACGAACCTTCACCCAACAAATGATCGTTCGAGGCTAGGTGTTGGTTCATACCACCGGTTTCTGAACAAGGAAATTAGATGATGGAATTTGATCCATTCGTGTTAGCACGATTACAGTTTGCCGCGAACATCAGCTTTCACATACTCTTTCCCAGTATCACCATTGGTCTTTGCTGGATACTGGTCTTTTTTCGAACCCGCTTCACTTTAACGGGCGATAAAAACTGGGAATACGCCTACTATTTTTGGGTAAAGATATTTGCCCTGACATTTGCGTTAGGCGTGGTGACCGGTATCACCATGAGCTTCCAGTTTGGCACTAACTGGCCTGGTTTTATGGAAAAGACAGGCAATATCTCTGGCCCCCTGCTCGGCTATGAGGTGCTTACTGCATTTTTCCTGGAAGCGTCGTTTCTCGGCATTATGTTGTTTGGCAAAAGTAGAGTGTCTAATCGTTTGCACCTTATTGCATGCTGCCTGGTGGCTATTGGCACAACATTTTCAGCATTCTGGATCATCAGTCTTAACTCCTGGATGCAGACACCCAGTGGCTACGTCCTTGAAGATGGCATTTTTATGGCAGAGAACTGGTGGGAGATTGTTTTTAACCCGTCCTTTCCCTATCGACTGACCCATATGATCAATGCATCCTTGTTAACCAGTGCTTTTTTTGTGATTGGCGTCAGTGCCTGGCGGGTCAAACAAAAGGTTGATGGCCCCGCCACATGGAAGGTTATAAAAACTGGGGTGGCAATGGCCGCAGTGTTGGCACCGCTGCAAATTATCATTGGTGATCTCCACGGTCTCAACACCCTGGAACATCAGCCTGCAAAAATTGCCGCCATTGAAGCTATTTGGGAAACCGAGCGAGGGGCGGCGTTTACAGTGTTTGGCTTTCCCAATGAGGCTGCCAAAGAAACCGAGTGGGCTATAAAAATCCCCAAGTTAGGCAGTCTGATTCTGACCCATGAACTGGACGGCGAGCTAAAGGGTCTTAACGAATTTGCAAACGAACACCCACCGGTAGCACCTGTATTTTGGGCCTTTCGGATTATGGTGGGGATCGGCACTTTGATGGTCTTCGTTGCATGGTGGGCCAGCTACGTCTTACTCAGAGGTAAACCCGTAAGTAACGCACTACTAAGAACGCTAACCTGGATGACTTTTTCTGGCTGGGTAGCCGTATTGTCTGGTTGGTACGTCACCGAAATGGGCCGCCAGCCCTGGGTAGTTTATGGTTTGCTGAAAGCTAAGGACGTGGTGGCTGATCATCCCTCCGCAACGTTGATGGGTACTTTTCTCGGCTACATTGTGCTCTATGTGTTTTTGCTTATTTCGTACATAAGCACGATACGCCACCTGTCCCGCAAGCCGGCCCAATCTCTCATCTCAGTCCACGAGTATCCTGACAAGCCGTTACAAAAGAAGAGAACCTCCTGATGGAATACTGGTTGCCGCTATTTTTTGTATTTGTTATTGGTTTTTGTCTGCTGGTCTATGTTGTGTTAGACGGCTTCGACCTCGGCATTGGCCTCTTACTACCCTTTGCATCTGACCAGGAAAAGGACACCATGGTTGCCTCAATCGGGCCTTTCTGGGACGCCAATGAAACCTGGATAGTGCTGGGTGTGGGGGTGCTGTTGATCGCCTTCCCCTCAGCCTATGGACTGGTGCTCAGCTCACTTTATGTGCCCGTCACCCTAATGTTAATGGGGCTGATTTTACGGGGCGTTGCATTTGATTTTCGGGTAAAGGCCGGTGACCAGCATAAAAGCATGTGGAATAAGGCCTTCTTTATCGGCTCGCTAATCGCAGCAGTGTCCCAGGGCTGGATGCTGGGCGCGTATATTACCGGCTTACTGCCCGGCATGATCCATACCTTGTTTTCAGCTTTAATCGCCCTAACCCTGCCAGCTCTCTACATTATGCTGGGCAGTGCCTGGTTGATGATGAAAACCGAAGACGAACTCTTTACCAAAGCCGTGAGATGGGCCAAACAAGCGATTCTGCCCATGGGTATCGCCTTGTTTATGGTATCCATAGCCACACCGACGGTGAGCGATGAAATCGCCAGAAAATGGTTCAGTTTGCCCAACGCCATTGGGCTATTGCCGATACCTCTCGCTTCAATTATTGCTTATGTGACGATTTACTATTTGTTAGGTCGTCTGGATATACTGAAAGCGGGCTATGCCTGGTTGATCTTTGCCGGGTTGATACTTATTTGCGTTATGGCGGCCCTCGGTCTTGCCTACAGCATATTCCCCGATATCGTGATCGGTCAGATCAACATCTGGTCAGCAGCTTCTGCCACTAAATCATTGCAATTCGTCTTTGTTGGCCTGGTCATTACCTTGCCGGTCATTATTGGCTATACAATTTTTATTTATCGGATATTTCATGGCAAGGCAACAAGCCTTAGCTACGATTAGCGCTGGCACTTGTAGCCCTACAGTAAGCGTTCGACGAGGTGATCAAGGGTTCAAGCCTGAGCCCTTGATTTCTAATCAAAAACTCAAGCCCCTGGATGTAAAATTCAAAGCCGTATTTGGCTCAGACATTGGCCACTGGGATGTGCCGGATATGGCCACCGTGCTAGTAGAAGCCTACAAGTTAGTTGAAGGCGGTCTTCTCAGTAAGGCTACGGCCAGATTGTGACCCAAACTCTATTTTGATCTTCCCAGGCCTATTTAACAACAAAAAGCATAAAACCGGGTCAAACCCAGCTCTACGCCACGATAAGCTCACCGCGGTCACGCGCGCCTGGCCTCAAGCGCAGTCATTTTTATCGCCTGTTATAGCACCTGGGTATTAAATAATAGCCAATAGGTAATTGCAGTAGAGAGCGCGGAAACAGTACATTGGCAATCATATTTTGCTATAAGTTAAACTTGGCTCATACGCTCGCTAAATGGACTCAAGCGCTAAAATGTTGCCCTCCAATCTTACATCGACCTCTTTGGCCGTATTGCCTTTCGAAAACCTCTCTGGCGATCCAGAGCAGGATTATTTCTTAAGGGGCTTTGCTATGGATCTGGTGACGGAGCTGTGTCGTTTTTCCAGCCTGCAGCTGATATCCCCCCAAACCTCCTTCACCCTGAATAGCGATAATGACAGTTTTCAGGAAATTATCGGCACATTAAGTATCGATTATTTACTGTCTGGCGGCATACGGCGCTTTGGTAATACCTTGCGTATTAACACCAAACTCATCGACAGCCAGAATAATCAAATTCTCTGGGCCGAGCGCTACAACGCGCCAAATGAAGCTTTGTTTGAGCTACAGGATGATATTGTCGCTCAGGTCGCCAACGTACTTTCTTTGAAAATTGACACCTCCAGGCTGCAGAAAATTCGTAACAAACCCACCGCAGAACTT
>JAHRWI010000292.1 GCA_019090225.1 Porticoccaceae bacterium | reverse complement strand
GTTAATTCTTTAATAAAGGTCGCCACGTTAGGATTGGCCTCAACGGTACATTCCCATTGCTTGACGCCAAATACCTCTTCCGGCACCACGATCTTCATATCTTGTTTAACCGGCACCTGGCAGGATAAACGCCAGCCTTCTTTTACTTCCCGAGGCGTAAAATGGGATTCTTCGGTAGGCAATATCGAACCACCGCCGTCACTGACAATACACTTACACTGGGCACAGGTGCCGCCGCCGCCGCAGGCGGAGGCCAGGAAAATATCCTTGCCCGACAGAGTTTGCAGTAATTTATCACCTGCCGCTACTTCAACAGTCTTTTCGCCATTGATCTCAATACTGACTTCACCACTACTCACCAGGCGTGAACGAGCCGCCATAATGAAAGCAACTAGCGCTAAGACGATGCCGGTAAACATCGCCACGCCGAGGATAATGGTTATATTTTCAATACTCATATGATTTCTTCTTGCCTTAAACAGGTCGCTTTTTTAGATCGCCTTAATCTTTTTTAAATCGATTTAACAGCACGGTTACAGATCAATGCCGCCAAAGGACATAAAGCCAAGAGACATAAGCCCAACGATCATAAATACGCCGCCAAGACCCCGTAAGCCCTCAGGCATATCACTGTATTTAAGCTTCTCACGAATGCCCGCTAATGCCGCGATAGCGATGGCCCAGCCCAAACCAGCCCCAAAACCATAAACGACGCTTTCGCCAAAATTATAACTACGCTCAACCATAAACAAGGCGGCACCCAGAATCGCGCAGTTCACAGTGATCAGCGGCAGGAATACACCAAGGGTGTTGTAGAGCGTGGGGACGTATTTATCCAGCACCATTTCCATAATCTGCACGATGGCTGCAATCACACCGATATAACTCAACAAACCCAGAAAGCTGAGATCAACGCTACTGAGTGCTTCGATACCGGTCCAGGCCAGCGCGCCCTCAGCCAACAAATAGCTATACAGCAGGTTATTGACTGGAACCGTAATAGTTAGCACAACTACGACCGCAATACCCAGGCCAATGGCAGCGGATACTTTTTTCGATATAGCCAGAAAGGTACACATGCCGAGGAAAAAACTCAGCGCCATGTTTTCAATAAAAATACTGCGAACTAAAAGACTCAGATAATGTTCCATCAGACTGCCTCCGCCGCTTGCGTATTCGGTGCCATTTTAAATTCTTCCTCTTCAACCTGATCTTTCTTAAAGGTCCGTAACACCCAAATAAATGCGCCAATCAGGAAAAAGGCACTGGGCGGTAACAGCAACAAACCGTTGGGGATGTACCAGCCACCTGTACTGGCCACGGGCAGAACTTCAAAACCAAATAATTTGCCGGAACCGAATAGCTCTCTCACCACTGCCAGAGACATCAAAATTGCACTGTATCCGAGACCGTTGCCGATGCCATCCAGGAAGCTCGCCATCGGCGGGTTCTTCATAGCGTAGGCTTCCGCCCGGCCCATGACGATACAGTTGGTAATGATCAAGCCGACAAAAACAGACAATTGCTTGCTGATGTCATAGGCCACCGCTTTGAGAATTTGATCAACGACGATTACCAGAGAAGCAATAATCGTCATTTGCACAATAATGCGAATACTGCTGGGAATCTGATCGCGCACCAGCGATACAAAAAAATTGGAAAACGCCGTCACCACCGTCAAGGCGATACACATAACAAATGCCACAGACATTTGTGAGGTAACCGCAAGAGCTGAACAGATACCCAATATCTGTAAGGCAATCGGATTGTTCTCTATTACCGGTTTGAACAAGATGTCTTTGGTAGACTCAGTCATATCAATTACTCCCTTTACTAGGCTTCGCCATTTTTGAGGTTAGCGAGGAAGGACTCATAGCCATTTTCACCGAGCCAAAACTGGATGAGATTATGGACACCTTTACTGGTCAGACTTGCACCGGACAAACCATCAATCTGGTGAATACTGGCGGGACGGCCGATATCGACCTGACCCTTGATGACACCGAGAGCGACACCCGTGTCATCACTATAAACCTGCTTACCCACCCATTTAGCTTTCCATAGCGGGTTATCCACCTCACCACCCAGGCCAGGTGTTTCGGCATGTTCGTAAAAACCGATACCGGCAACGGTATTTAAATCTGCGTCGAGAGCCAGAAAACCGTAGAGCGTCGACCACAGCCCCGAGCCTTTAATCGGCAGGATAACTTTCTCTATGCCCTGTTCACCTTCTACCAGGTAAACCATTCCGTATTTAATACGGCGGGAGATTTTTGCAATATCAATGTCGTCGGACAGTTCATCCGACAGCGTGGCATCTTTACTGGCTTTGCGTTGATCGTAAACGACCACGTCTACCGCATCTGTGAATTTGCCAGTATCTAGATCCACTGCCTTAGCGGTGATCGATGCAAACTGCTCATCAATGCTGACACCGGGTTTCAACAAACCCGCTGCGGCCAGGATATTAGTTTTTCTGTCGAGATCTTTATTGGCCTGTTGCAAAGGGCGTAACAACACCGCCGCCGCCGAGACAAATACAGAACAGACAATGCACAGTAGCAAAGCAACTTTTATGGTGTTACCTAGCGATTCCTTATTAGCCACGAGCGAGCCTCCGTTTAACGTTAGCTTCTACCACAAAATGATCAATGAGCGGCGCGAATAGATTAGCAAATAATATAGCCAGCATCATGCCTTCGGGGAACGCGGGGTTGACCACCCGAACCAACACCACCATGACGCCGATCAGCGCCCCAAACCAGTATTTTCCGGTATTGGTCATGGATGCTGACACCGGATCAGTGGCCATAAATATCATACCAAAAGCAAAGCCGCCGACCACCAAATGCCAATACCAGGGCATGGCAAACATGGGGTTAGTGTCAGAGCCAATAAGGTTAAACAGGGTAGATAAACCGATCATACCGATCAAAACACCGCAAATGATGCGCCATGAGGCGATGCGGGTATAGAGCAATACGGCACCACCGATAAAGATCGCCAGGGTTGAGACCTCGCCAACCGAACCCGCCATACGACCAAAAAATGCATCCATCCAGGTCATTTGATTTTGCAGGGCAGCGAGACCATCACTGGCCACGACCGACAACGCCGAGGCACCGGTAAAGCCGTCAACTGCTACCCAAACTGCATCGCCTGACATCTCAGCGGGGTAGGCAAAAAACACAAAGGCCCGCCCAGTAAGTGCCGGATTGAGGAAATTCTTGCCGGTGCCGCCGAATATTTC
>JAHRWI010000291.1 GCA_019090225.1 Porticoccaceae bacterium | reverse complement strand
TCCCCATCGCGCAAGGTGGTATCAAATATAATTAACTTGTCATTGTCCATGATTAGACTCCGAAACAACCCGCTGACTACGAGTGTTCATTACAAATAAATTCAAACTGAAATTCAAACTGAATGATCGATCAAATTTCGATTCTTAAAACTGGATATCCCAATACCGGATTTTCCCGGTATAAAAGGGAGGATGCAAAACAATTTGGATGTAAAAGTTGAATGCCCCTCAGGGCAGGAGCAGTAGCAGGCGGGCAGCAACGAGCAGGGCTGACGCAGGGCGGCGGCCGGAGAATCTGCTTGTCGTTACCTGATAACTCATAATATGACTATTTAATGCTTTGCTGTATTAGCTGGCTAAGGACTTTAAGTGCTAGACCAGAGTTTATTGCGAGGCTTAATGCCGCCATAAATAAAGATGGTATTCAAACAGATTATTGCAGAGCTGCCAAGACTTTCTTTACCCTGCGATCTCCTGGTGACCATCCCCACTCAACTGTCACCGCTGGAAGTCATCCCGTCGCTATCCTTGTACTATCCTTGTAGTACAGCCCGATCAAAAAAGCCGGACTCAGCCGGATTTATACCCCGTAACGTCGATACTTTTTCCAGACCCAGGCAAAGGGGCCAGACAAGGCATACAACACCGCGATCAGCAATAGCATCCGGGGTGGGTCGATGAGAATAATCGAGACTAACATCACCGCAGCAAATATCGCTACAAAAGGCACACGCCCCTTAAAATCGATTGCTTTGAGACTGTAGTAACGCATGGGCGCAACCATCAGCAAGCCCGCGACTGCGGTGGTAATAAGTGCTACTACAGAAAGCCATTGTGTCGCTTCAGCGTCATAACCCGTCCACACCATAGCGGCGATCAAACCCGCAGCAGCAGGGCTTGCCAAGCCAATAAAATAACGTGAATCCGCTACGCCAACCTGAGTATTAAAACGCGCAAGGCGCAAGGCAGCGCAGGAGGCATAGATAAACGCGCCCGCCCAACCGACTTTACCCAGGGCAAATATCATCCAGCTAAAGGACACCACAGCCGGTGCGACCCCAAAGGAAACCATGTCCGAGAGGCTGTCATATTGAACACCGAAATCACTCTCAGTATGAGTCATACGAGCCACGCGGCCATCGAGACCATCAAATAACATCGCCACAAATATCGCCACGGCAGCAGCTTCGAACTTGCCATTCATCGCTGACAGAATGGCGTAAAATCCGCCGAACATTGCACCGGTGGTCAGCAGATTGGGCAGCAGGTAAATACCACGGCGGCGACGGCGTGGGGTGATATCTGGTTCAACGGCAGTTGGCTTATCTGTAGCGTTATCTGTAGCGCCATCCACAGAATTGTCCGCAGAGCTATCAGAAGCGCTTTCAGACATTATTGAAAACACCTTGTTGTTTTGAAGGTCGTTTTCAATGTCG
The DNA here is from genome assembly GCA_019090225.1 of Porticoccaceae bacterium. GTDB lineage: Bacteria > Pseudomonadota > Gammaproteobacteria > Pseudomonadales > Porticoccaceae > HB2-32-21. The sequence goes on along the minus strand of JAHRWI010000291.1, from coordinate 4,649 downwards.
TTTTCGGGACCAATTTCGGAATTGTTTCCAGCACCAGGTTCGATTGCCATAACACTTCACACCAATAATTAGTCGCGCAGTATAACGCGAAACGGCAGGCCTAAGCCTACCGTTTCGCATAAGTCCCTGCTAGCATAAGTCCCGTTGCCGTCGATCCTTTACTACCATTGACCCGCCAGGCAGGACAAGGCTAATTAGTTACGGGCTTTATCAATCAGCTTATTAGCCCCGATCCACGGCATCATGCCTCTCAAGCGCGCACCCACCTCTTCAATAGGATGCTCGGTTGAATGACGACGCTTGGCCTTCAATACTGGATTACCGGCCTGATTATCAAGAATAAATTCCCGAGCGAATTTACCGCTTTGGATATCTTCAAGAATGCGTTTCATTTCCGCTTTGGTCTCTTCGGTGATCACCCGAGGGCCACTGACATAATCACCATACTCGGCAGTGTTAGAGATTGAGTAACGCATATCAGCAATGCCGCCCTGATACATCAGGTCGACAATCAATTTCAGCTCATGCAAACACTCGAAATACGCCATTTCTGGAGCGTAACCCGCTTCGACCAGGGTTTCAAAACCGGCCTGAACCAGCGCTGTTGCACCGCCGCAAAGTACCGCTTGCTCACCGAACAGATCGGTCTCAGTCTCTTCACGGAAATTGGTTTCAATAATGCCGGAACGACCACCGCCGTTAGCAGAAGCATAGGACAGCGCGATATCTTTGGCATTACCACTGGCATCCTGGAAAACCGCAATCAGCGATGGCACGCCTCCGCCTTCTTCATAGGTGCTGCGCACGGTATGACCTGGGCCTTTGGGCGCGATCATAATGACGTCGAGATCAGCACGGGGTTCGATCATCTGAAAGTGAATATTCAAACCGTGAGCAAAGGCCAGCGCTGCACCTTGTTTTATATTGGGCTCAATATCAGCGTAATAGATCGCCTTTTGGTGTTCGTCAGGTGCCAGAATCATCACCACATCAGCCTGGCTAACGGCATCACCCACCTCGGCGACAGTCAGACCTTCGCCTTCTGCTTTTGCCGCAGATGAAGAGCCTTTGCGCAGTCCGACAATCACTTTTTCAACACCAGAATCCCGCAGATTAAGGGCGTGAGCATGACCTTGAGAACCATAGCCAATAATGGCAACTGTCTTGCCTCGAATAATTGAAACGTCGCAATCTTTATCGTAAAAAACCTGCATATCTATCCACCTGTTTTGGTTGAATTTAGGGCCGTGGCCCGCCACATTTGAAATATTTATTGACTAATATTTCGGTCTTAAAAATATTTTAAGCTTCCATAAAAACGCTTTATACAATCGAAATAACAATCGAATGCTTAAAGAATTACAGTTTTAAAGATTTTTCCCCACGCACGATACCAGATACCCCAGTACGCACCACTTCAAGAATAATCGCATCACCCAGCGCTTCTATAAAGGAGTCGAGCTTGCTACTGTTTCCGGCCAATTGCACCACATAGGTCGTTGGCCCAACATCAACGATCTGACCGCGAAAAATATCGACACAACGTTTTATCTCCTCCCGCGCTGCCCCGCTGGCTCTGACTTTAAGTAGCATCAGCTCCCGCTCGATATGGGCACCGTCGGTAAGATCGAGAACTTTTACAACATCAACCAGCTTATTTAATTGCTTGGTAAGCTGCTGGGTAATGACATCGTCACAATGCGTGGTCAGGGTCAACCGAGACAATGTCGCATCTTCAGTAGGTGCCACCGTCAAGCTATCAATATTGTAACCGCGCTGGGAAAACAAGCCCACCACACGAGACAGGGAACCGGACTGGTTTTCGAGCAATACTGAAATTATCCTCTTCATCAGGTGCGCTCCGTTTTGTTCAACCACATATCACGCATTGAACCCGGTGCTATCAGCATGGGATAAACGTGCTCATACTGATCGACATTGATATCCAGAATCACCACTCGATCCTTATGACTGAAGCATTCTTCAAGACCGCTTTCAAGCTCATCGAGATGATTAACCCGCAGACCAATATGGCCATAGGCCTCGGCCAATTTGACAAAATCCGGTAACGAATCTTCATAAAGCACATGGGAATAACGGCTGCCGTACTGCATATCCTGCCACTGTTTAACCATGCCTAAAGCCTGGTTATTAAGGATAATAATTTTTACCGGCAGTTGATGTTGTGTGCAGGCCGACAGCTCCTGAATACACATCTGAATACTGCCCTCACCCGTGATACAGGCCACCTGAGCACCGGGCCGAGCCATTTGCACACCCATGGCCGCTGGCAGACCGTAGCCCATGGTGCCCAGACCACCGGAGTTGAACCACTGGCGTGGCTTATCAAACAAATAATACTGAGCTGCGAACATTTGGTGCTGGCCTACGTCAGAGGTAATGTAAGCATTGCCTTCAGTGACCTTATAGAGTGCTTTGACCGCATCCTGAGGTTTAATCAACTTGCCATCACTGGGTTCATAACGTGGCTTGGTATACAAACCGTATCGCTCACGCCAACCTCCTATCTGCAACCACCAATCTGCAATCGCAGACTCATCAGGCTTGTCTTTAATCCCACCTAGCAAGGCAATCATGTCATTCAACACAGATTGACATGGGCCAACGATGGGAATATCGACCTGCACCGTTTTAGAAATAGACGAGGGATCCACATCGATGTGAATGATTTTTGCAGATGGACAAAATTTATCCACCGAATTGGTTACTCGATCATCAAAGCGCGCACCAATAGCCAAAATCACGTCGGCATGGTGCATGGCAGTATTCGCCTCAAAGGTGCCATGCATACCCAACATTCCGAGGAATTGCTTATCTGTACCGGGAAAGCCACCCAGTCCCATCAAGGTATTTGTTACTGGATAATTAAGTTTTTTCGCCAACTCAATTAATTGCGCTGAAGCGTTACCCAGCACCACACCGCCGCCGGCATATATCACCGGTCGTTTTGCCGACACCAGCAAATTTACAGCGCGTTTGATCTGGCCAGCATGGCCTCGCACTGAGGGCTGATAAGAACGGATTTTGATCTTATCGGGAAAATGATAAGGCACTTTGGTATTCGGGTCGGTGACATCTTTGGGTATATCAACCACCACCGGGCCTGGTCGGCCACTACTGGCTATATAAAAAGCCTTAGCAATGGTTTCAGCGATGTCGGCCGGATTCTTAACCAGGAAGCTATGCTTCACCACCGGTCTGGAAACACCGATCATATCGGTTTCCTGAAAGGCATCCTCGCCAATTTTTTCCTGGGGCACCTGACCAGAGACCACGACGATAGGAATAGAGTCCATATAAGCCGTTGCTATGCCAGTTATGGCATTGGTGGCTCCTGGGCCAGAGGTGACCAGCGTTGCGCCAACTTCACCTGTTGCCCGAGCATAGGCATCCGCCGCATGCACTGCGGCCTGTTCGTGACGCATCAGGATATGTTTGACATCGTCCTGCCGGAACAGCGCATCGTAAATATGCAGTACCGCGCCACCGGGGTAGCCCCACAAATGTTTGACACCCGCGTCGTGTAAAGCGCGAATAAGAATTTCACCACCAGAAAGAAGTTCCACAAGCCTGACCTCAGCTACCAAAAACCGTTTGTTAAAACCGTAATTTAGAACCAGATGGGGAAAAGCTGAAACATCACAAGAAACTTGCGTAGGCAATACTGCAGTCAACGCTGTGCGTGGTTCCGACTGCCGTAGGCAACGTGGGTTAACATTGCCTTTATTCTATAGATGACCATCGAGCGCTGTTTTCGCCCATCCAGTTACCAGCATTTTGCTATGAGAAAGTATCCCATACACAATGCGCTTCGTAAGGCGCGCACGGTACTCATATAGCCCCAATTAGTCAACAAAATCAGTGTCTGAGAGGGTATTCACACCAACAATTACTATAAAATGTCGCATATAGCGCATCTTTGAATCCAAAAACTCGCTAGAATAAAAACACTGTTTGAATTTAAAAGGGATTAAGGAATGAAAATTGTGCCCATTTTTTTACTACTGGCCTTTGTTAGCTTCGGTGCCAGTGCCGGTAAGTTCTATAAATGGGAGGATGATGAAGGTGTCGTTCACTATACCGCCATTGCTCCAGGCCATAGAGCAAGCGAAACAATCGAAACTCAATCCGGTAAACATCAGCCGTCTAGTAGCAAGCAAGCCGATGATAAAACTGAGGCCGAAAAAAAGGCTATAAAGGGCGAAGCAGAACTTAAAAAGGCCGCTGAACCAAAAAAATCAGAGGCTGCACCGCCTACCAAGCAGGAATTAGTAAAAACCCGCGAACAAACCGAAAAAAATTGCACCCAGACTCGAAAGAATTTGGAAACCCTGAACACCCGCGGCCGGATGCGTTTCGAAGATCCTGACACCGGGGAGTTACGCTACCTCTCACCAGAAGAAATCACTTCCAAAAAAGAAAAGGCGAAAAAGAATATCGATGAATTTTGTAACTAGCCTTCAACTCCAGGCGTCCAGGCCCTACTTGATCGGTAGTTATCCCAATTCCCCCTCATAATAACGAGTTCTCTGGAAATCTTTTCTCTGTAAAATAGCGGCCATCTCTCCCTGTTAAGAATGTCAGGAACCCTTTGATGTCGATATTTGATACCCTCTCGCGTCCAAAAT
>JAHRWI010000290.1 GCA_019090225.1 Porticoccaceae bacterium | reverse complement strand
GTCACAGTTACCTATCAGGACAGTGAAGACAAAGAAGCTCAGGAGATATTTGACCAGTTGATCGTCTGTGTTGGCCGACGACCCTACACCGAAAACCTACTGTCCGAAGACAGCGGTGTAAATCTCGATGAGCGTGGCTCCATTTTTGTTGATGACCACTGTGCTACTAACGCGCCGGGCGTCTGGGCTGTGGGTGATCTGGTGCGTGGCCCAATGTTGGCGCACAAAGGTTCGGAAGAGGGCGTTATGGTGGCTGAGCGCATCGCTGGGCAGCTGACTGAAATGAATTACGACATCATTCCCAATGTGGTCTACACCCATCCGGAAATCGCATCGGTGGGTCAGACCGAAGAGCAGCTAAAGCAGTCAGGCGAGCCTTACAATGTTGGTATGTTTCCTTTCTCGGCCAGTGGTCGAGCGTTGGCGGCGGATGATACCGACGGCCTGGTTAAAATCCTGGCTCATGCCGACACTGACCGAGTCCTGGGGGCTCACGTGATTGGCCCTTCGGCAGCAGAGTTGGTACAGCAGGTGGCCATAGCCATGGAGTTTGGCTCCAGCGCCGAAGATATTGGTATGATGGTATTTGCTCACCCGACCATGTCTGAAGCTGTCCACGAGGCTGCATTGGCAGTAAATGGACACGCTATTCATGTGGCGAACCGGCGTAAACGAAAACAGAAATAATGCATCCTTATTAGCTATAATATACTTTAATTATTACCACTAACCTATTGGAATATAAGTATGAATTTACACGAATATCAGGGTAAGCAGTTATTTGCCCAGTATGGCTTGCCGGTCTCTGAAGGCATAGCCGCGGCAACAGTAGACGAGGCCGTAGCGGCCGCAGACAAAATTGGTGGTCAACGTTGGGTGATCAAAGCTCAGGTTCATGCTGGCGGTCGTGGTAAAGCAGGCGGCGTAAAGCTGGTAGATAACAAAGAGGATATCAGAGAGTTTGCCGAAAAGTGGTTAGGTAAACGCCTGGTCACTTATCAAACTGATGCCGATGGTCAACCGGTTAGCCGAATCCTGGTTGAAACCTGTACTGATATCGCTCAGGAATTGTATTTGGGTGCGGTGGTTGATCGCGCTACACGTCGCATTGTTTTTATGGCTTCGACGGAGGGTGGTGTCGAGATTGAGAAAGTGGCGGAAGAAACGCCAGAGAAAATTCTCAAGGCTGCGATTGACCCCCTGACTGGTGCGCAACCCTATCAAGGTCGCGAGCTGGCCTTTAAGCTGGGTTTGTCCGGTGCACAAATCGGCCAGTTCACTCGTATTTTTATGGGTCTGGCCAAACTGTTCGAAGAAAAGGATTTGGCCCTCCTGGAAGTGAACCCACTGGTCATTACCGACGAAGGTAATCTTCACTGCCTCGATGCAAAAATCAATATCGACAGCAATGCCATCTACCGACAGCCCGAATTAAAAGAAATGCACGACCCCAGCCAGGAGGATGCTCGCGAAGCCCATGCGGCGGAGTGGGATTTAAACTACGTGGCCCTTGATGGTGCCATCGGCTGTATGGTGAACGGCGCAGGTCTGGCCATGGGTACTATGGATATCGTTAAGATCCACGGCGGCTTTCCGGCTAACTTTCTCGATGTAGGTGGCGGCGCGACCAAAGAACGTGTCACCGAGGCTTTCAAAATTATTCTCTCTGACGACAAGGTCAAATCTGTCCTGGTCAATATCTTCGGCGGCATCGTCCGCTGTGATCTGATTGCCGAAGGCATCATAGGCGCGGTTGAAGAAGTCGGTGTATCGCTGCCCGTGGTGGTTCGCCTGGAAGGCAACAATGCCGATGTCGGCTCCAAACTACTCGCCGACAGCGGGCTGAATATTATTGCCGCCACCAGCCTGAGTGATGCCGCCGAACAAGCGGTACAAGCCGCGGAGAAAAATTCATGAGTATATTAATCGACAAAAACACCAAAGTTATCTGCCAGGGCTTTACCGGTTCTCAGGGCACCATGCACTCCGAGCAAGCGCTGGAATACGGCACTCAACTGGTCGGCGGTGTGACACCTGGCAAAGGCGGGCAGGAGCATCTGGGTCTGCCAGTATTTAACACTGTAGCTGATGCCGTAGAAGCCACGGGTGCCACCGCATCGGTGATTTACGTACCCGCAGCGTTTTGCAAAGACTCGATTCTCGAAGCCGCAAATGGTGGCATTAAGTTGATCGTCTGTATTACCGAAGGCATACCCACCATTGATATGCTGGTCTGCAAGGTTAAATGCGATGAGCTGGGCGCACGTTTGATCGGCCCTAACTGTCCCGGTGTGATCACCCCAGGGGAATGTAAGATTGGCATTATGCCGGGTCACATTCACCTGCCCGGTAAGGTTGGCGTGGTCTCCCGTTCAGGAACCCTGACCTATGAAGCAGTGAAACAAACTACCGATTACGGTTTTGGTCAGTCCACTTGCGTCGGTATCGGTGGTGACCCCATCCCCGGTTCCAGCTTTATCGATATTCTCGAAATGTTTGAGAAGGATGATAAAACCGAAGCCATCGTCATGATCGGTGAAATTGGTGGCACGGCTGAAGAAGAGGCAGCGGCTTATATCAAAGCCAACGTTACCAAGCCGGTGGTCTCCTATATTGCTGGTGTCACCGCACCTGCAGGTAAGCGAATGGGTCATGCCGGCGCGATTATTTCTGGCGGCAAAGGTACAGCAGACGAGAAGTTTGCCGCGCTCGAAGATGCGGGTGTTAAGACTGTGCGTAGTCTCGCTGAGATTGGCGATGGCTTGAAGGAAATTACTGGCTGGTGAGTTTTGTTGTTAAGTCTGGAAAAAAAAGAGTGGCGTTTACCGCTTTTTTTTTAGAATATTTTTGTGTCAAGGTTTGTGTGGAGTTTTTGTTGCCGAGCCCGTTACCTAAAGGGTTAGCCTGGTCGTCATTTAATGGTCAAGTTGAGATTTTGACAGGGCCGTTGACTAAGGTGCAATACTAGATTGACTTAACCTTTACTGGCCAATATGCACTTTTGTATAGTTAACTGTCATACATTGGGAGAGTAAATTGGACGTATTCACCACTATAATAACTGGCGTAATAGTGTTTACCTTTGGTCAGATTATACTAAAGCTGGTAATAGAACCTATTCAGAAGTTAAGGTCTACGATTTCGGATGTAGCTTTCTGCTTAAAGAATGATTACGTTTACTATATGAATTCTGATGATGTACCAACGGAAGACAGCACAGCGACATATAAGAGACTGCGTGAGTTGGGTTCGAAATTACATGCAGATCTTTGTGCAATTCCGGGTTATTCAAAATATAGAAAAATATTCCTACTTCCAGAATTTAATAGTGTTGTTAATGCATCTGATAAGATGTTTGCAATTTCAAGCTAGAAAGGATCGAAACGAAATGACAAGTATATAAGATTGGATTTGCTAAGAATACAAATATGCAAGTTACTGGATATTCACTTGGTAGATAGCGAGCCCGAAGAGGAAATACTTAAAGAAAGTATTAAGGCGTATCGGGAAGCCGACAAGATCATATAAAGGGAATGTAAAATATCTGCACGCAAAAATGTAGCTGCACTCGCCATTTATACGAATGTTAGGTCGTTAGTTATAAAATAAATATCGAAGAATATTAGCGAAGATTAATTTCAGTCTAAAACAGGAGAACCCCATGGTACAAAAACAGTCTGTAGAAATAAAAACCCAGGATGGCGTGATGCCAGCCCACTGGTCATTGCCAGAAGGCGACGGCCCTTTTCCGGCGGTCATCGTGTTGATCGAAGCCTTTGGCCTGGTGCCGCATATTGAAGATGTGGCTGATCGTTTAGCGGCTGAAGGCTATGCTGCTTTAGCTCCC
>JAHRWI010000289.1 GCA_019090225.1 Porticoccaceae bacterium | reverse complement strand
CTGTGCCTGGCGTGTGGCAACACCGACATCGGCGACTACCTGACCATATAATTCGCCATAGCTGGCGGTGCCACCGCTAAACTGCTGCTGGCTTTGTAAACCAGCCAGAAGTAGCGCGTTGCGATTATCGCCACTGCCCCCGGTGTTTGATTCTATCGTGAGGACGTCACCAGTCTGAGGCTGGCCCGACAAGGTAAAGCTGATATCGCCAAAACCTGGCAGGGTGAAAGATTTGCCACCACTCTCCGTTGCTGGGTCATAGGCCAGCGGCCCCGCTGGGCCACCCGTTACATCGTAACCGGGCACGCCGACACCAAAAGCGTCAGGATCAAACGTCAAGGTGATCGGGGCGGCCAGTGGCAGTCCCGTCGGATCGTTAACAGCTAATTCGGTCATCGCAGCCGTACCAATATTTGCCAGTGCCACATCAGCCCGCACCGGCGCAGCGGCGGCAATCTGACTGGCATCAATGAGTTGCACCGAAAATTGCCCGGCAACATCGTGCACTGGGCGGACCAAAAAAGTATCCCCGGCCGCTGGCGCACCACCAATATTGATCGTTATTCCATCGAGCGAAAAAGGCCCTGCACCGGTGGTAACCGTGTTATCTGAAGTGCGCGTCACCAACCATTGGGCACCATCGTAGGTCATCCGATAATCGCTGGCTTCCATAGCGGTGACATCGTCAATACTCACCCCAACAGTAGCCGTACCAGCGTTATTGCTACCAGCTGTCACCGTCGCGTTAGGATCGGTGAAAAAATCACCCCCTAACAAATTGTTAAGATCCATACCCAGTTGATGTTGAGCATTGAAGGTATTGGTAATACCCAAGCCCACCAGACCCAGGCCATTGCGCGCTGAATCAATCACTCGACTACTGAAATCAACCAGCCCCTGGAGCTCACCGCCTTTGATCACATTTGAAATGCTGGCGATTGTGCCGTTGACGCCGGTGATACCAATCTCAAATTGACCTGGCGCGGCAGCGCTTACCGATAATGTCAGGGTTTGCGAATCACCTCCGATCACCAATGGCTGGCCAGTACCGACCATGACATCAACCGTGCCATTAGCGTTTTGATTAACTGAAATGCCGATTTTTTCGGATAACGCGCCGAGCAGGCGATCTCGTTCATCCAGCAGGTCATTGGGTGGCGAACCAGCAGAGGCGGCTGATGCACGGGCAATCTCAGTATTGAGCTTGGCCAGGCGTTCGGCTATATCATTAACCTCGCCGACCACTAAAGTAGTGCGACCCTTGGCTTCGGCATCCAGATCTGCCAGGTTGCCATCTAGCTGCTGGAAGCGACTGGCCAGCTCATTGGCCCGAGCCAGCAATATCTCGCGCTCGGTCGTCGAACCGGGATTATCTGCGACAGCCTGCACGGCATCAAAAAACTGTTGCAATGTGCCGGTCAGGCCGGTTGTAGCATCGCCCATCAAGTTATCGACACGCGCCGTCATACTTGCGTAGGTATCGTAATAACCAAGGCTAGAAGCCTGATTGATAACCTGATCGACCAAAAATTGATCGTAGGCTCTTTCGACAGATGTTACGCGCACGCCACTACCAATATAGTTGCCACCCGAAAGCTGCGGCACCAAGGTGTCTAGCTCCGTAGTTTGACGGCTGTAACCGTCGGTGCTGACGTTAGCAATATTATGGCCAGTCGTGTTTAAGGCCTGTTGCATGGCCAACAAGGCTGAGGTGCCGATACCCAGGATATTAGCCATCCGCTTGCCCCCAAATCAATATTGTCGAACCCGCACCAGGTGAACACAGGTACGCGCTATGGTTAGAAAGATAACTATAGTAGCGGCGTTTCATGGGAATCCTTTAACGCAAACGCAGTCTGTTCTAACTTTAGCTGCTGGGTAATATCCAAAATTTTATTGGCATAGTGGGGATCAGTGGCATAGCCTGCGGCCTGCAAGCTTCGGGCGTAGTGCTCATCGCTACCAGCCCTGGCAAGTGCATCAGCATAGCGAGGGTTGGAACGCAGGAATGCCACATAATCATCAAACGATTCACCAATTGACGCGTAAGATCTAAACCGTGCGGATTCTTTTTTTGCCACACCGTCTTTGTATTCAAGGGTAAATTTGGTCACTTTTTCGCCCGGCCAATCGTGGCTTGCTTTAATCCCAAACAGGTTAAAACTGCTGGCACCATCCCCATGTTTGATCAACTTCTGGCCCCAGCCGGTCTCCAGTGCCGCCTGGGCAATCAGCAGGTGTTTGCTGACACCCAGCTCAGTCGCCGCCCGTGCTGCATGCTCATGAACGCCGCTGACAAAATCCGCTTTGTCAGCGGGCCGCCACTGCGTGTCTACACGCCTGGCGCTGAAATCAATGGCCGTTTGCTTATCAATATTTATACTCCCCGTCTCCCGAGGTGCGGTATTTAAGGCGTGCAAATTAGGTGATACAAAGGGGTTGTGTGTCGGCCGCTGGATTGAGGCCATCACTGATTCCATCATCGAATCAGCCCCTTCACCGTCTTCATCCGAGCTAAGTCCGGCATTATTGCCCTGGTCAACCCGCGTACCAGTACCGAGTTGTTGCTCTATAAATGGGGCAAGCCCAATACCACCACGATGGGACATGTCCAGGGCTACCTGCTGATCGAACATTTCCTGATACATGGTCATTTGACTGCTATCGAAGAGCCCACCTTCCGGAACGGTATCGCGCATTGATTTGAGCATAATTTGAATCAGAATTGACTCGAACTGACTCGCCACCTCCCCGGTAGCACCCGGAGCATCCTGGCGCGCCTGAGCTCGCAGCTGGGAGAAGCCACTAAAGTCGTGATAAGAGGACTGGGTCTCCATCAAACCAGCCTAAATAACCGTGAGTTGCGCACGCAACGCTCCCGATTGCCGTAGCGCCTCGAGAATTGCTACCAAATCTCCCGGAGCTGCACCCACCTCATTAACGGCTTTGACAATTTCATCAAGGCTAACGCCCGGATTAAATAAAAACATGCGGTTGTTGTCTTCGCTAATTTCAATAGTAGAGTTAGGCACTATCGCAGTTTCACCACGGCGGGCAAAAGCTTCCGGCTGACTGACCCCAATGTCCTCAGAAATCGACACAACCAGGTTACCGTGGGCCACGGCCACTGGCATTACCCGCACATGACTACCGATAACAATGGTACCGGTACGCGCGTTAACAATAATTCGTGCTGGCGCTTCTCCTGGCTCCACAACGATATTTTCAAGCATCGAAACGAAAGCCACCTTTTGGGCAGGGTTATGTGGCGAACGCACTTGTATTGATGCCGCATCCATGGGTAGAGCGACCTCTGACCCCATCACATCATTGATTTTTTCCGCCAGCCGTTGAGCAGTGGTGAAATCCGCCGCGTTGAGGTTAAGCACAACGTCCCCGCCCTGGGAAAAGGGCGATGCCACTTCCCGCTCAACCGTCGCGCCGTTAGGAACACGCCCGGCACTCGGTACATTGATAGTTACTCGTGAGCCATCGCTGCCCTCAGCACCAAAGCCCCCAACAATAAGATTGCCCTGAGCTATCGCGTAAGTCTGACCATCAGCCCCCTTCAGAGGCACCATTAATAACGCGCCCCCACGCAAGCTTTTGGCATTGCCTATAGACGACACCGTCACGTCAATAGTTTGACCCTGCTTCACAAACGGGGGTAATTCCGCGTGAACCATCACCGCAGCAACATTTTTTAACTGAGGATTGATATTTGGCGGCACCACCACACCGAGTTTAGCCAACATACTTTTTAAACTTTGAACGGTAAATGGTGCCTGGGTAGTTTGGTCACCACTGCCATCAAGGCCGACGACCAAACCATAACCAACCAGCTGATTACTTCTCACGCCAGCAATGGTCGCAATATCTTTGATGCGCTCCGCCTGAGCAGCCATCGCTAGTAGCAGCACAACAAGAACACCGATGGTTTTGGCGATGGTGCTTAGCAAGATGGACAAATGCTTCACTGGTATACCTCTTAATACGCTTAACATTAAAATGGCCATAATGGGCTCATAAAGAAGCGCACTAACCAGCCTGTGACATTGGCTTCATTAAGCGCACCATTTGCACCATAAGATATTTTCGCATCGGCAATCTGTGTCGAAAGGACAGTATTATCGGCAGACACATCGACGGGGCGAACGATGCCTTTCAAGCGAATAAACTCGCTGCCCTGATTGATCTGAATCCATTTTTCACCCTGCACCAGTAGATTCCCATTGGGTAGTACGCCCGCGACGGTGACGGCGATACTGCCACTGAGTTTATTACTTTGATTACTTTTGCCTTCACCTTCAAACTCATGTTCCGAGCCGATATCTAAATCCAGACCATTGCCTGCAAATAAACGCGCTTTTCCGAACAGGGTCGGATTGATCATAGAGTTAGCGCTGTCTTTATCAATTTCAGTTTTACTGGATTTAGCTGCATCCGTACGTTCAGCCAACATCACCTGGATCACATCCCCGACGCGACGCGCACGCATATCCTCAAACAAGACCAGGTCATAACCAGCCTGGTAAATTGCACCACTACTAATCGGAGGCGGTGTCATAGCGACAGGCGGTGTAGTTTCATAGCCCGGCTGACTTTTTTCCGGAATGCTCACACAGCCAACCAATGTCATTGCACCAAAAACAATAATTGCGAAGCGGTGATATTTGTCGATATTCATCGGCAATCAGCTCTTAAAGGTTATTGCTTATGTACTGAAGCATTTGATCAGCGGTGGATATAGCTTTTGAGTTCATTTCATAAGCCCGCTGAGTCTCGATCATGCCGACCAGCTCTTCCACAACATTGACATTGGAGGACTCTACGAAACCCTGTAAAACAGAGCCCACTCCATTTTGACCTGGGTTACCAACCTGCGGATTACCACTGGCCGCAGACTCAAGAAAAAGGTTTTTGCCAATGGCTTGCAGACCCGCTGGGTTAATAAAATCCGCTAATTGTAATTGCCCCAGCTGGGTCGGCGCGGGATTACCGGGCAGCAAAGCCGATATTGTTCCGTCGCTGCCGATTGTGATTGACAGAGCGTCCTGGGGTAGCGTGATAGCAGGTTCAACCACATAACCGTTGGACGTGACCAGCTGCCCCTGCGAATCCACCTGCATGGCACCATCTCTGGTATACGACAAGTTCCCGTCAGGCAATAAGACCTGCAGGAACCCCCTACCTTCAATCGCCACATCCAGGACATTTTCCGTCTGCTCAATATTACCCTGGGTAAATAGCTTCTCCGTCGCCACCACCCGCACACCGGTGCCGAGCATTAAACCGGATGGCAACTCGGTGTCCTGAGATGATTGAGCGCCTACCTGGCGCAAGTTCTGATATAACATGTCCTCGAAAACTACTCTCCCGCGCTTAAATCCAGCTGTGCTAGCGTTGGCCAGATTATTGGCAATAGTCGCCATTTTCGTTTGCTGGGCATCGAGGCCCGTTTGGGCTATTCGCAATGCTTCACTCATATCTTGACACCTTCAATTAGCTGATTCATTGACTTAAAAATACTTGCCTGGTTATTTTAGCTCTGGCACAAATGACAAACATTTAAGACATTTTCATAAGTTGCGCAGAAGCCTGATCATTTTCTTTTGCGGTACTCATCATTTTGACCTGGGTCTCAAAGCTCCGGGCCAGCTCAATCATCCGCACCATTGCTTCTATGGCATTGACGTTACTCGTTTCCAAAGAACCCCTGCTGAGACGAATGCTGGCATCGGCCAGCGCGGGTTCCCCGTTAGAAAGTCTCAACTCACCATCCAGGCCCTTTCTCAAATCAGTCTCGTCGAGTGACACTAGTTTTATGCGATCGACTACCGCCAGGGCGTTGGGACTCTGACCCAGGGGCAAGATCGAAATAGTGCCGTCGCTGCCAATTTCGAGCTTGGCGTGGGGCGGCACCGCCAACGGCCCAGAGTTGCCTAGCACCGGCAAACCAGCACCATTAGTTAGCCGCCCAAGGGCGTCTAATCGCAGATCTCCACGGCGGGAATAAGCCTCGCTACCGTCAGCAGCTTGAACAGCCATCCAGCCTTTACCATTAATAGCGACATCCAGGTCACGACCGGTGGTTTCGATGGTGCCAAAACCTGTGTCAGCCTCCATACCCTCAATGCGCGTAAACGCCCGGCTGTCATGACCAGGGCCACTGACCTCAGCCTTGCCATACATGACCAAATCCTCCTTGAATCCGGTGGTGCTAGCATTAGCAAGATTATGTGCATTGACGCTCTGTGACAGCATTGCCTTATTAGCGCCACTCATTGCAACGTATAACAAACGGTCCATAAAGTTACCTCGTCAGCCGTTAACTTAACGGAGGTTAATAACGGTCTGAGTAATCGCATCTTCGGTCTCGATGACCTGAGCATTGGCCTGGAAATTTCTTTGCGCGACAATCATGTTAACTAACTGCTCGGTCAACTCGACATTCGAATCCTCCAGAGCCCCCGACTGTATGACGCCCAGGCCAGCACTGCCGGGCGCTCCTACCAGGGGCGAACCGGAGCTAAATGTTTCGCCCCAGGCAGTATTGCCCAATGGCTGTAGGCCCTGGGAGTTAGCGAAATCAACCATGACCACTTGACCGAGAGCCAGAGCCTGACCATTTGTGAAATGGGCAAATACCGTACCATCATCCGCAACTTCAAGGCCGCCCAGCTGGCCAGTAGTGAAACCATCCTGGCCCAGGGCTAATACGCTAAAATCAGCGCCATACTGCGTGGATGGAGACAAATCCGTGGTAAAACCCTGAACGGCTGCACCATTTGCGCTGCCGGTTGAGTCTAACGGCGTCCAGCCAGCAACATTGGTTTGTACTGGCAACAAGGCGCCATCAAATTGACCGCTGGTATTGAACGTTAAGGTGTCGGGACCACCGGCCGTAACACCATCGATGAGGGTATGCGCCTCCCACTCGTTAGGCGTGGCCGTTTTGACGAAATAAGTACTCATCAAATGCGGGTTTCCCAGGCTATCGTAGATGGTCAGCGAAGTCGTGCTGTTATACGCATCAGGGGACGGTGAGGTTGGCGGCACAGCGAAAGCATCATATGGTCCGGCCCAGGCACCGAGAGGAACTATCTCACGAGCATCCAGGTTCACTGACATATCCACCACTGTGGTGGGAGAGGGGTTAATCAGCGAAGTGGTTATCTGCAATTCGTCGATAGCGCCAGTTATGTTTCCTGAGGCGTCAGCCTGATAGGCCATCAACTGCAAACCCTGGTTATTGACCACAAAACCCGACTGGTCGAGAGAAAAGTCACCAGCACGAGTATATACCTGTGCTCCACCGTCACTCATCATAAAAAAACCTGAACCATTAATCGCGAGATCAAGCGAGCTATCTGTAAAACTGATATTACCCTGAGTAAATTCTTGCGAGACTGCAGCCAGGGTGACGCCTTTACCGATTGCGTCTCCGCCCACCCCCAGCCGACCCGAGGCGTATACATCAGCAAATTCACCACGGGATAACTTAAATCCGGTGGTTGAACTGTTCGCCACATTATTGCCGATGATGCTGAGATCGGCTGTCGACGCCTTGATTCCGGATATTGCTGTATTAAATGCCATGGTCTAGTTGCTCCTCTGGTTTACATAAATTCGCGCACATCATCGGGAGATATAACGCTCCCATTATCAAGATTGAGGTGTACTGCCGCACCTCCATCAGCTACCGAAACGCTGCGCACAAACGACGCAGCGTAGGCCGGAACGGCCTCTACGGCACCATTAATAATCGCCGTACTGGTTACCTGATATAACCCCTCAGGTGCGAGGTTCCCATCCGTATCGAAGCCATCCCAGGCGAACGGTAGGCGACCCGCGTTAGACGGCCCAAGCTGGAGCGTGCTCACCACCTGACCAACAGCATTGGTAATTTGCACCGCCACCCCCGAAGCCGTTACTGGTAAATCGACCACACCCTTTATCTCACCACCATCGGATAAATCAGCTACGTTAGAATTCGCCACAACATTTTTTCCAACCAGGCCTGTTGCCTGCAAGGTGCGATTAGCAAACATCGCGTCAATCATTGCATCGAGGGATTTCTGGGAACCCTGAATACCCTCAACCATGTCAAACTGAGCAATCTGGGTAAGGAAGTCAGCATTATCCATAGGCTTGGTAGGGTCCTGATTCTTTAACTGGGCCACTAACAGCCGCATAAAATCGTCCTGGCCTAACTGATCGCCTTTTTGCGCCGCAGATTTTGGGGCAGTGGCAGAAAACTGCCCTAATACATCTTGTGCTTCCATCGTAAATCCTCCTATCGCCCAATATTCAATGTTTGAATCAGTAACTGCTT
>JAHRWI010000288.1 GCA_019090225.1 Porticoccaceae bacterium | reverse complement strand
ATCGCCACCGCCGAAGGTTATGTGAGCATGCTACCGGAAACCCTGCTTTTAATACGCGATGGCGGCCACGCCAAAGGTGATGTTCTGGCGACCGCTCGCATTGCCGGCATTCAGGCAGCAAAGCGCTGTGCGGATTTAATCCCTCTGTGCCATCCGCTAATGCTGAGCAAAGTACAGGTAGACTTTGAATTACAGGCTGAGGCAGGCCCTGTGAAAAAAAGCCGCGTGCGAATTGAAGCCATGTGCAAACTCGATGGCAAAACTGGTGTGGAAATGGAAGCGCTTACCGCTGTGTCTGTCGCTGCGCTAACGCTGTTCGATATGTGTAAAGCCGTTGACCCGGGCATGTCTATTGAAGACATCAAGGTACTCACCAAGAAAGGCGGGAAAACCGGGGCATGGCAACATGACTAGCAATAGGCCGACTGAATCCACCGCAACACTTATCGCTTTTAAGAAGTAAGCCATGATCAAAGTATTATTTTTTGCCCAGTTAAGGGAAAAGCTGGATTGCTCACAGCTGGATGTTCCGCTGACGGCGGCAAGTAATGCTCCCTTTACGGTAGCCGATCTAAAAGCCCAGCTCGCCAGCAAAGGGGACGCCTGGCAAAGCGTATTTACCGACCCGCAGGTTCTTTCAGCGCTTAATCAGATCATGTGTAACAACGACGTAGTTCTGACAAATAGTGACGAAGTCGCATTTTTCCCGCCGGTGACGGGAGGTTGATATGAGTGATATTAATTTCCACCCCATCACGCAAAACACCATCGTCAAAATTCTCGACACAGCCTTTGATCCCGCAGCAAGCTTAGGTGAACTCAGCACCGCCGATGGCGAATATGGCGCGCTAGTCACTTTTACCGGCATGGTGCGCGACCTGGCGGAGAATCCCGTAAATGCCATGTTTCTGGAACACTACCCCGGCATGACTGAGCAATCCTTGCAGGCAATTATCGATACCGCCCGCGAACGTTGGGCGCTCGGTCAGATCACAGTAACCCACCGTGTCGGCATGCTCTATCCCGGCGACCCCATTGTTTTTATCGGCGTTAGCAGTCGTCACCGCCGTGAGGCCTTCGACGCCTGTCAGTTCATTATGGATTATCTAAAAATGGACGCACCCTTCTGGAAAAAGGAATTCACCCCCAAAGGCGAATACTGGGTTGAAGCTAAAATTAGCGACTGTGACGCAGCTAAGCGCTGGTAATAGCCTTTGTCTTTCTCCGAACAAACATCAGAGAAAACTATCGGCGTTATTCTGGCCGGTGGGGAATCTCGTCGAATGGGCCGGGATAAAGCCTTATTACGTATTGGCGACCTCAATGACGATACCAATACCAGTGAAGCTGGCACCCTACTCGACTTCATGCAGCGTAAGCTCGAAGCTACCGGCCTGTTTGATGAAATTATTATCTGCCGTAATAAGAAAGCCGAGGGAACCGAATATAAATACCTTCCCGATGCCTATCCTGACCTGGGGCCAATAAGTGCGCTTTATACTTTAAGTGTTCATTACCCAAACCGCCGAGCGCTTGTGGTGCCAGTAGATATGCCCGTGCTAGCGACAGCCTTATTAGAGAAATTAAGCCACGCGGAAGTAAACAAATCCGGGGTAACTTATTTTAGGGGCTATTATTTTCCGCTACTGATACATTTCGACGAAACAACCGCCTTGCAGCTAGCAAGGCGGGTAAAAAGCAATATCTCAGATCGCTCAATCGCTGGTTTATTACGCGACATTCAGTCAAAAGAATTAACAGCACCTGGCGACTTATCCCAGTTTGCCAATATTAATACCGTAGAGGAATGGCGGGCGCTAAAGTTTTGAGCCGCTTTTTATTAGCGGCTGTCACTTGATCTTAACTGTACGATCTCTTGTAGAGAGTCTACCTGGCGTAGAGAGCTACCTTACTTAGAGTCCTGCTTGATCAACACAAGTCTGTTTGCAGATGCCGGGCTAAGCTAGGGCTCGGCCACGCCGCCACTACTAACCAAACCGCACCAATGCATGCCCAGGAATAGTCACCTCTCCTTGAGCATTCTTCAGATAAAGGCTAACTTTTACTTCTTTATTTTCGTCATTTTTTTCTTCAACCAGACCACCCGCCGTCATGGTGTCACCCAGGTAGGCCGCTCTGCGATTAGCGTAACCAAAAGACACCATTGTGGCGTCTTCACCAATCCAGTCGGTGACGACCTGGCCAATCCAGTCGCCCTGTAAAGGGCCGTCCAGGACGATGGCATCGTAGCCTTCTTCTTCTGTAGCGTAGGTATGGTCGAAGTGAATTCTGTGGGGATTCCAGATCGCAGCGTTGTACATAAACAGCTGCACAATAGTCGCTGTGTGATCGCGGCTCGGCAGTTCACTGCCGACGGTAATATCTTCGTAGCGCAACATAAGGCTTACCTCGCGATCAATGATGTGGTTTCGTTAAGGATGGCTTCTCCGTCTTCGGTTTCGACCACGACTTCGGTCACGACAAAAATCAGCGGTCCGGTTTTACCTTCTTTTTCGTAAATATCTTTTAGGCGTCGGGTCATTTTAATTTTGTCACCAGGACGAATAGGACGATGATAGACGGTATCTGAGCTGCCAGCCATAACGCGCTTTAAAGGCAACGGCGGGATGAGTTTATCCTCGGCTATGCCGTCTGCGCGTAGTTCCTCCGGCGGCAGAATTTCCATGGAATAGCCAAAGTGGAACAGCGGTGGAGCTTCGTCACCATCGAGATATTTTTTGGCTCGTTGCCCGGTAGACACCGCATATTTTTGAATATCCCGGCGCGTCACTTCCACATGTATGGTGGGGTTCGCCTGACCAATTTTTGCCGTGATATCCGGCGTTAATAATCCTGCCATATTTTTGAATCCTGTTGTTTTTACGTCAGCTAGCTATAAACGTGTGGGCATATCAATGGTCGACCGCCCCAACGTTTATAGCTGCTTTCGGGGATTACTCGACTGCGGGCAACACTTGAATACCCGGTGCACCACCAAGGAATTCTCCGAGGCGACCGCCCAGCTCTTTAAAGTGTGGAGTGACGCGATGAGCTTCTAAATCCGCACCGCTGCCGTACTGCTCAAGCATGATGTAGACCGTGGGATCATCAGTTTTATGAAGTTGATACAGCGTGCAAGCTGGCTCGTTAGCACGTACTGCTGCGGTCAGTTCTTTCATCAGGGCTTCAAAGCCTTCCTGCTTACCATCTTTTATCGTTAACGTTGCTATCACACCTATCATGGTCTTCTCCAATTAGTATTTTTGTGGCTCGCTACTATACGATAACGGGGCTCGTCTGAGAAACCGCCCAACATCATCTTTGGTTTTTGGTAGCACTCGGTACTACACTGTGACCTGGATCTATCATTAAGAGAAACGTTACAACCCATACAATAAACAAGCGTGGATTCACGCGAATTAAAGATGAAGGGGAAACTAATATGCCAAATTTTAATTCAGACGGTGTAGAAATCGTCTACGAAACCTTTGGTTTTGGCCCGCCGGTCATACTGTGTCATGGCTTTGCCGCTCATCGGCAACAGGCCTGGTTAGCTAATGACTGGCAGGGTACTTTGGCGAAGGCTGGGCGCGAAGCGGTGTTATTTGATCATCGCGGCCATGGACAAAGCGAAAAACTTTACAACATTGAGGACTATTCAATCCCCATTATGGCCGGTGATGTATTGCGCTTGATGGACAAATTGAATATCGCCAAGGCACCTATTATTAGCCACTCAATGGGGGCGCTAATTACCCTGTACCTGACGGCCAATCATCCTGACAGGGTAGAAGCTGCTGTGCTGATCGGTATCGGCGAGCATATGCTCAAACCAAACCGGGACCCGAAAATTATGGCGGAGGCGCTGACCAGCAAGGAGCCCTGGAACATTGAAGATGAAGCTGCTGCGTCCTTCAGAGCCTTTGTCGATTCCACCCGCAGTGATCACGAAGCTCTGGCGGTCTGCACTCAGGGTACCCGCCAAGACATAGACGTAGACGCATTAGCCAAAATCACTGTGCCAGTGTTAGTTGTCGGCGCTGCACAGGACGAATTCAGCGGCTCAGTAGAACCTTTAGCCGATGCCATTGGTGGGGCGAAGCATGCCACCATTCCCTATACCAGCCACCATTCAGTGCTGGCGGAGGCATCAACCAAGGATATTATTTTTGAATTCCTCGGTCTGCCCGCGCCCGAGCATTACGAGCATTCGTGGTAGGGTTTTTCCAGGCTAGTCAGCTCAGTTAGCTTACTAGCAAAGGTTTTACTTCCTTCGCAAAACGCTCGACCTGTTCGTGACGCTCGTTTAGCGGGCTCACTGAATCGACAATGATGTGGCGGACACCGGCTTCACGAAACTGGTTGATAGTCGCCGCCACATCTTCCGGTTTACCCAAAGCACAATATCGCTTGGCGGGATTTCTGAAGTCGCTGGCATAGCGCTCGCTCAGGTGTTCCGTAGCCACATCCCAGGACTTTTCAAAAGTATCGTCGATACGGAAAAATAGTAAGTGGGCGGTCCCAAAGCTGTCGACCTCTCGTTTAGCCTCATCGGCGGCGGCTGACATAGTGTCCAGAGCTGCCTTGTACATATCCGGTGTTACCACGTAGGAGATATAACCGTCGGCCTTTTGCCCAGCCCGCTTCAGAGCTGGCTCTGATCGGCCCCCACACCAGATAGGTGGGCCACCAGCCTGTATCGGTTTGGGTCGCATCTGGACGTCATTAAAGGGGAAAAACTTGCCATCGTTGGATACTTTGTCCCCGGTCCAGAGCTTTCGCAACACGTCCATGCCTTCGCTTAAACGAGCACCCCGCTCTTTCACTGGCACACCGCAGGCAGCAAATTCATTGGGGAATTCACCACCAATGCCGACGCCGAATATCAACCGGCCTTCGGTTAAGCGATCCAGGGTCGAGACCTGCTTGGCCACCGTTGTAGGATGTCGCAGAGGTAACAGAAAAACAGATGTGCCTAGCGTCAGCCGATCGCTGAGCGCTGCAGCCTGGGCCAGTTGCAGCAAGGGATCCATAATTGGTACGGCGAAGGCGATATGGTCTCCCACCCAGAGTGAATCCATGCCGATCTCGTCAGCCAATTTTGTTGTTTGTCGCACTGAATCAAGACTGTCCATAGAGGTCATCCAGCCAAATTTCATATCCTTTTCTAGGGGCAATGTCATAACTGTTCCTTACTTCTTTAATCTATGAGTGAGAGAATTTATTAATGGGTAGAACAAATTTTGCTAGCCGCTCATGATGAGCTTAGTTACTCAGCCTTAAACCCCTTAAAAACGGCGTCGATACGCTGGATATCCTGAATCAGATCGGGCGTTAAATCGGCGGGTACCGCGGTCGCGACACTGGCGAAAATACCATCGGAAGCATTGCCAAAACGTTTTTCAATGGCCCCCGCAATATTTTCATGGGTGCCAATCGCTGCAAACAGCTCAACCATATCATCGGGAATCTCGGCGGCAATTTTGTCCCACTCTCCCGCCTTGGTCATGGTATTCAGCTTTTGCCCCAGCTCCTCCAGGCCATGTTGCTCAAGTACCGGCCAGTAGGCGGGGGTCGAAGCGTAAAAGGCCAGGCGATAGCGCACCCACTCAACCATCTCGTCTACCGTTTGCTGATTTGGGCCGGTAGCGATAAAACCGCCACCAGAAACCTCAAAGGTGTCACGCTGACGCCCCGATCGGGTCATGCCTTCATTCAGATTTGGCATCACCACATTATCCAGGTAGGCGCGGGTACAAAAAGGGTGCAGGCGGACACCGTCACAGACTTCACCGGCCACTTTCAACATACCAGGACCCACTGCAGCGATGGTCACTGCAGGAGGCGGAGCATCGAAATTTTCGGGAATAAAATTCGGTGTCATCAAGGTGAACTGATAGTGCTCGCCACGAAAGTCAAGCTTGCCATCGCCCTTCCAGGCGGCCCAGATTGCGCGTAAAGCCTGAACATATTCTTTCATCCTCGGCGCAGGTGCTGACCAGGGCACACTAAAACGGCGTAGATTATGGGCCTTGATCTGACTGCCCAGACCCATGACAAAACGACCATTGGAGGCTGTCTGTAAATCCCAGCCCAAATTGGCCGCGCTCATGGGACTCCGGGCAAAGGCGATGGCAATGCCGGTGACCAACTCGACTTTTTCTGTAACAGTCGCCGCCACCCCCAGGGGCAGGAAAGGGTCGTGGGCGTTTTCCATGGTCATTACGCCATCGTAGCCTGCGGCTTCAATCGCCTGTGCGGCTTTGGGTACTGCAGCCAAATTATGTTGAGGAATAGTGGTGAATACTTTCATTGGATAATCACTTGAGTAAATGTATAGGAAATCGGCCCATGATTAGAACCTGTGATTCAGGTTTTAATCGTGGCATCTTTAAGCCGGTGGTTGCTTATCGAACTGTCGAACACCCTCTGGAACCTGATACCAGGCCTGCTTTTGACTGACCCAAACATGAACGGAAGGCTCGAGCCAGCTGGTGTCGGCAAGGTTACTGGGTTTTAACTTGATGGTCTCTGGATTATCCGGATCGAAATGATACATACGATTGCCACAGCTAGGGCAAAACTTTGCATAATTTTTATTACCGCTGTCAGCGACCCTCCGCCACTCCTTCAGCTCACCACCAAACACGACCGATTCGGTCTTCACGACAGCGGTTATACTAAAAGCGCTGGTTGATAGCTTTTGGCACTCTTTACAGTGGCAGGCCGCGACCATCAACGGCGGCTCTAACAGCTGATAACTAATTTGCCCGCACTGGCATGAACCCTCGATTGGGTATTTGCTGTCAATCATTTGAATGTCCGGAGTTTAATGTTGAATAATCGTATTCGGAACAAAAGAGTACCCAGTATAAATGGTTGATGCAAAAAAAAGCCGGGACAAGCCCGGCGTTTTTTATCTGGTGACTATCAAGCTACCTTAGATACCCCCTGCGCATTGCCGTGGCGAAGTAATTTACCTGGGGTTGCACCGGTACATTCACCATCAATATAAATGGGTTCGCCATTAACGATAATATACCTGTAACCGTCGGCTTTCTGAACATAACGCCACTCATCACCAGGTAGATCGTGGGCGATTTCCGTGGGTAATAGCTTCAAATTTTCGTAATCATAGACGACGATATCTGCAGCGCGGCCCACTTCAAGTGTGCCTCGATCATTAAAGCCAGCCGCTTTTGCCGGCATAGCCGCGAGGCGATAATGAGCCTCTTCCAGCGTATAGGAACCGCGTTCGCGAACTAAGGTTTCGATCATACTGCTCGGATAACGGCCGTAATTGAGAAACTTGGTGTGTCCACCCCCATCAGAAAGACCGGGGACAGTCCATTCGTTCTGGAGAATTTCATTCAACAGACCTTCGTCGTAGTTGAATGGCACGACATAAAACACCGTTTTCAGTCGCTCGCTGATGGCCAGATCCAGCATTGCGTCGGCGGGGTGCTTATCCATGGCTATGCCTAATTCAGCGACAGTCATACCAACATAGACCTCGTTCTCTTTGTTGGTTACGGAGTCGATGACAAGATCCGAAACGGGTCCGCTGACAAAAGGTGCGCTGCCGTGGTCATAGTCTTCACGAACTGCTGCGCGCAGCTCTGGGTCCTGCATTTTGCTAATCCGGGTATCAACATCACCAATGGTCACGTCACGCCATGCGCCATTGCCGTCGAACAGGTTGAAATCGTCCAACATGAAACGTAAATCATTCGGTGTGGTAATGGCCTGCATCCAGACCTCCAGACCTTTTTCACGGGCTTCATCAACAAAACGGAGCATACGGCGATGTTGATGGGGGTGGCGTTCGTTGACCTGCACCGCATTCCACAAAACCGGACACCCGGAGGCTTCGGCCAACGCGGTACCGAAATCCAGGTCAGCCACCACATCGTCTTTGGCCTGAGTTAGTTGAATAATGCCTTCACCGCGGCCTTTCAGCACCTTGGCAAATTCCAACACCAGTTCATCAGACATGGTATCGGTGGGCATGGGTGTACCGTCATAGTCGCGCTGTACCGAGGTAAAACCGTCACCCAAACGTTGCATGGTATAGCCAACGCCGCCAGCATCGAGGGATTCCTCCATAATACGCAACATTTCAGCCAGCTCTTCTTTGGTGGGTTCACGGGTCTTGGAATCTTCAATACCCATGACGTAAACCATCAATGGATTGAGCGGCACAAAGCTCATCACGTTGACGCCTTTGGGCCGACGTTCCAGTGAATCAAGCCATTCAGGAAAGGTCTCCCAATCCCAGTCCATACCCGCTTTCATGCAGGCCAGAGGAATCGCTTCAACCCTTTCCATAGAAAGCATCAAACGCTCACGCTGCTCTGGATGGGCCGGTGCGAAACCAAAACCACAGTTACCGATGGCCATGGAGGTCACCCCATGCCAGCTGGAACAACTTAGGTAGGGATCCCACAACAATTGACCGTCGTAATGGGTATGTAAATCAACAAAACCTGGGACAACATTGAGACCGGTGGCGTCAATGACTTCATCGGCGCTGGCCGGATCGATCGCCTTTCCTTCAGTTATTTTGGCAATCAGGCCATCTTTAATCCCGATATCACCCACAAACCTTTTCCTGGTACGAGTACCATCGATAATGGTGCCGCCCTTAATAACTCTATCGTATTGAGACATAACGCATCCTCCATTCGTAAACCGCAATTTTTGACTATCGTAATAAGCATTAGCCAAAACATGGTACCGGACGGGTTTGCTGGCGAGGGGAAGTAGCCACGCCTCACTTGCTATAGATCAATTGTTATAGGTCAATTGCTCTCGATATCTATACGCCGACGGGTTCTCAAATGATGAAGTCTTTGATACAGGAGTTAAGAACTGTTTGACTCTAACCCAGAGCAGGAAGGAATTTTCGAATTCAAAATAAAAAAGCCGGGACCAATGCCCCGGCTTTTTTATTGAGAAATGAGCTTTAAGCAGCTTTTGATACGCCTTGAGCATTTCCGTGACGTAACAATTT
>JAHRWI010000287.1 GCA_019090225.1 Porticoccaceae bacterium | reverse complement strand
TCTAACGAAGAAATCGCGAGCGTGCTTAAAGCCTGGAAAGCCACACGAGCAAAGGTTGCCTCCCAAAATGGTGAAGAAGATGCTTATTCTGTGAATCACAGCTCGGTTCTCTATTTGATGACACCTGATAATAAATTGGCGGCGTCTTATAACTGGGAAATTCCATCTGAGCAAATGGTGACGTCAATAAAAACTGCTCTTAAACACTAAGCTACAAGTACCGTATCTACAGGCTGTGGGTGAATTAGCATCTTTAAACAACACAGATACCCGCAGTCTTAACCCCGCTCTCCATTCAGTCAGATCTAAAAGGTTAAAACGACCATAGAAGGTCAATATTTTGCGTAAACAGGTATTTTTGTAAACTAAATAATATACAATTCAGTGGCTTATGTAGTAATATTTATCCTAAATATCACATATGCCGTTTTTAGGCGAATGGATGCTCAGAAACCGGTCATATAGAGGCACGCCTGGTTGGTCACATGCCCATGATTAAAAAAGCAATTAATATCTGCCCCCATTTACGCTGCGGGTACCGACGCTTTGTCACACTGCTCGGTGTTGTGAGTGTTTCTATTAGCTCGCCTTTAACCCTTGCCTCTGAAATAGTCATGCCTGAAGTTAGTACAGCGACTGTCGAGACAAGTGCTGAGTTAGACAATAGGACTCTTACTCAAGCTCAGGAGTCCGTCCGATTACCCACTGTTGTGCCCCAGGCTGAAAGTGTCGATTTGAGTGAGCCTGTAGAACAGCCCGAAAAATTATCCACAAATGATGTCATAAAACTAGACTCTGGTTTGCTGAGTCCAGCAGAACTTGAAGTCAAGCCGGTTGACTCTCTAGCTGCAGGGTCGGCAGACGAAGAAATATCTCCTGAACCCCTGGTTATCTTAGGCGCTGAAGTCCTGCCGGGCACTGCGACTCGACTAAGCTGGAAACCTGATCAATCCTTCGAGGGTATTGCTGCACCCACTCCGGTGCTGGTGGTTAACGGCAAACGGGCCGGGCCAACGCTGTGCCTTACCGCTGCTATTCACGGTGATGAGTTAAATGGCATAGAAATCGTACGTCGAGTGCTCTACGAGGCTGACCCTGAAAAGTTGAGTGGTACTTTGATTGGTGTGCCGATCGTGAATTTACACGGCTTTCATCGAACCTCTCGCTACTTGCCCGACCGTCGGGATTTGAATCGTTTTTTCCCAGGTAACCCGCGTGGTAGCTCTGCGTCGCGGATCGCCTATTCATTTTTTAATGAAATTATTCTTCGCTGTGATGCTCTGGTCGATTTGCATACCGGATCATTTCGTCGCACCAACTTACCCCAGGTACGTGCTGATCTGACTAATGCCGCTATTGTCGATTTGTCACAAAGTTTTGGCGCAACGGTCGTGCTCCACAATGTTGGTACCGAAGGTACATTACGTCGAGCTGCGGCAAACGCGGGTATTCCCACTATTACCCTTGAAGCCGGTGAGCCGATGCGCTTGCAACAAGCGGCGGTCAATCACGGGGTCAAAGGTATAGAAACCCTGCTCAACAAAATGGCCATGTACAAGCGAGTCAGCTTCTGGGGTGATCCAGAGCCGGTGTTTTATCGATCTAGATGGATTCGTGCGGATCAGGGCGGAATTCTGTTTAGTGAGGTGGAACTGGGTGAAAGTGTCAATATCGGTGAATTGCTCGGTATCGTGACCGACCCCATCACCAATGTGCGTACTGAAATTCAGTCACCGTTTAAAGGTCGGGTTCTCGGCCGTGCTCTTGATCAGGTGGTAATGCCGGGCTTTGCGGCATTTCGAATTGGGATCGAAACATCGGAACGGGATAT
The DNA here is from genome assembly GCA_019090225.1 of Porticoccaceae bacterium. Taxonomy (GTDB): domain Bacteria; phylum Pseudomonadota; class Gammaproteobacteria; order Pseudomonadales; family Porticoccaceae; genus HB2-32-21. Next base: position 10,454 of record JAHRWI010000287.1, on the reverse strand, counting down.
ACAGGAGCAAAGCACGGAGGAAGAGGACATGCTGGAAGGTCAGGACGAGTCGGAAATAGAAGCCGCAAAAATCATGCAAAAAGCCCGTGCAATAGATGCTATTCAAGGGGCTGGAGAAGATGAGTCTCCGGAAATATCGGAGTAAGGGCTGTGCTTGCTGAATTTTCGCAAGAGCTTCTGCCGGCAATATTTATCGAAAACTGCTCCCTGAAAGCTTCCCAGAGAACCACACCTTAAAACCTTACCCTTTGCCCTTTGCCCTTGCCCGATCTTGCCTAAGCTGTGGCAATTCGTTTTAAACCCAGTTAAGTAGTAATCTACGACGACAGGTTGTGGTTAAAGCGCCATCCGGCAATCAAATAAAGTACCGCACCGATGCCTGCCATACTTAGCGCTGCTGGCCATAATTCGGCAATACCCACACCCTTTAAAAAGATGCCCATACAAATATCCATGAAATATCTGACCGGGCTAATAAGTGTGAGTGGTTGCAGAAACGCAGGCATTGAATCGATGGGCGTCATAGTTCCGGACAAAAACATCACCGGAAATAAACCAAAGAAGCACAAGAGTAAAGTTTGTTGTAGGGTTTTGGTGATGGAGGCGATCATCACACCTATGGCGATAGCACTGACCAGAAAGATCGCCATGAGGAATAAAAATAGCAGCAAACTGCCTTTCATGGGCACGCCAAACCACCAGATAATAAATAGACTGGGGAAGAAGGCGAGAATACCTACCGCAAGCGTAGGAATAGTTTTGGCGAGGAATATTTCCCAGACATGGGTAGGCGTCACCATGAGTTGATCAATGGTGCCAACTTCTTTTTCTCGAGTAATGGATGCTGCCGAGTGAATGGTGCCGACCATTAAAATAGCCGCGACAATCATCGATAGCACCACAAAAGATTCCAGGGTTTGCGCTCGGTTGTACCAGATTTGCACGCTCGGCCGCACCGTTGTCGCAGCTTGGTTGGGGTCCTGGCTAAACTCAGCTTCAAAGGCTCTAACAATGGCGGTGGTGTAATCTTTAGCCAGGGATGCGGCATTTGAGTTGGTGCCATCAAGCAAGACCTGCAATCCCGGTGATTCACCACGACGCAGATCTTCGGAGAACTGGTTTGGAATGACCATGACATATTTAACTTTGCCACTGCGCATCCAGCTTTCAGCTTGTTCCTGATTCACTGGGTAACCGCTCACCTCAAAGGCCTCAGACAAGGTGAATTTATCTATCAGGTTGCGGCTAACTACGCTGCGGTCATGATCGATGACCGCAATGGGTAAGTCCTTTACTTCAAAGGTCATGGCATAACCGCAGATCAGAACCTCAAGCGTGTAGAGCCAGAACACCACGCCGAGAATAGTTTTGTCGCGGGCAAACTGAATAACGTCTTTGAGAATTAAGGCGCTGAGGCGTCCCCACATTAGATTTCTCCTGTTGGTGCTGTTTAAGCGACCTTCTTTTTAAAGATAGCCACTGCACTAAAAAATACAATCAAAGTGTAACCGAGCAATAAACCCAGGGGTCGCACCATTTCGGTCAGGCCCGCATCTTTAAGAATAATGCCACGGGATACATCGACAAAGTAGCGGGCTGGGAATATATGTGTGTAAAGCTGTACCGGCTCGGCCATGGCATAAATGGGGAATACAAAGCCTGAAAACAAGATCGATGGCATCATCGTCACCACCAGCGCCAGCAATACCGCGAGTAACTGACTATTGGTTACGGTTGAGATGAGCAGGCCAATACCGACATTACAAAACACATAGATTAAACCAGCAATAGCCAGATAACCAACGCTGCCATTAAAAGGCACGTTAAACCAATAGAACCCCAGGGCGACAATGGAAGCCAGTTGCAGGGAAGAAATAAAGCCATAGGGAATCAGCTTGCCGAGTAAAAATTCAGGCACAGTCAGTGGGGACGCATAAATCTGCTGAATCGAACCGCTCTCTTTTTCACGGACTATGGCCAGGGTGGTGAGCAGAGGAGGGAAGGCCGCAATAATCACCGCGTACAGCCCTGACACCACATAGATAACGCTTTGTAAGCTAGGGTTGTACCAGATACGAGTCTGAATCTTGATCAGCTTGTTATCGCGCTCCTGGAAGCGCGAGACAATAGACATCCCGTAGTTAAGCGCCACCAGTGCCGTTGCTGAATACGTGCCGTCGATAAGCAGTTGCACTTGGGGCAGGTTTTCTCGACCCACCAGGGCATTAAAGCCGGGTGGAATGACCAGCGCGAGTTTTACCTCACTGATTTCCATGGAATCTCTGATTTCTAATTCTGAGTTGTAACGCCGCACTAACTTAAAATAGGGGGTTTCATCAAACGCGTCTATCAGAGCCGCGCTGGACGGACTTTGATCCTGATCCAACACGCCCAGCCTGACGTCTTCCACTTCGAGTGAAATCGCATAGCCGAACATAAACAGCATCATCACTGGGAATAAAAACGCTGTGGACAAGGTGACTTTGTCGCGCATGATTTCGCGGCTTTCTTTACGCATGACAGCAAATAATCGATGTAATTTCATTAGACTACTCGCTCATCGTCTATGCGTTGATCTTCGATTTTGATGTAAGCGAGAAACATATCTTCGATGTTTTTAGCCTCGTATTCCTGTGGTAATTCCTGAATCAATTGACCAGCTTTACCAACACCAATCAAACGCCCCTGATGCATCATGCCCAGGCGATGGCAGTAATTGGCTTCTTCCATGTAGTGGGTGGTGACAAATATCGTCGTGCCCACCTCAGCTAAAGTTTGAATCAACTGCCAAAATTTATAGCGCGCCGCCGGACTTACCCCAGAAGTGGGTTCATCAAGAAACACCACCGCCGGTTCGTGCATGATCGCGCAAGCCAGAGCCAGGCGCTGATTAAGCGCACCGGACATATCGGCGACCAGATTGTTTTTCACATCACCGAGATCGGTCACCCCCACAGCCCAATCGATGGCTTTTTTCTTATCGCTGCGGCTTAAGCCGTAAACCCCACCAAAAAAAGACAGGTTTTCGGCAACGGTTAAATCGGGATAGAGGGAAAATCGCTGGGACATATAACCGATGTGGTTACGGAGTTTTCTGTGCTCATCGCGGACACTGATACCGCCGATCCAGGCATTGCCTTCAGTGATACTTTGTAAACCACACAGCGCACGAATAAAGGTGGTCTTACCCGCGCCATTGGCACCGAGAAAACCAAACACTTCACCGGGTCGAATTTCCAGCGTGACATGATCGTTGGCGACGAAATCGCCAAAGCGAATGGTCATGCCTTCGGTGCGAATCAGGCCCCCTTCGGGCAATCGTTCTGGCAGGTGAATCTTCGGTGGTCGTTCTGCATAAGCGCTGCTTTTTTCGCCACCGCTGAGCATGGTGTAGGCATCATCCAGAGATGACTCCACTGCTTCAATCACACCCTTGTTTTGTTTGAGCGTTGCCTCCAGTTCGGGGGCTATGTAATTTTCTGTATGCAGCTGAAAATGCACATGCTCGGCCAGGTGACGAATACTTAAGGTATCTTTATGAGCCACCAGGGCATTGTGGGCCGCGCCGCGATCATCGGTGCTGAGTTCGTAGACATGCCCGGTGCAACGGCTGTGCAAGTTGCTCGGGGTATCAATCGCAAGCACCTCGCCCTCATGGAGAAAAGCCAGGCGGTCGCAATGTTCGGCTTCATCCATATAAGGTGTGCTGACGACGATAGATACACCATCGTCCCGAGACTCATGGAGCATATCCCACAGCTCTTTTCGCGAGGCCGGGTCAACACCCAGACTCAGTTCATCGAGCAGCAGTAAACGCGGCTCGTGGATCAAGTTGGTACACAGGGATAATTTCTTGCGCATACCGCCGGACAGATTACCGGCAGGGCGGCTTAAGAATGTGTACAAGCCAGCCATTTTAAGCAGTCGTTCTTGGCGAGCTAAAAATAGATCTTGCGATAGACCTCGAATATCGGCCGAAAACTTCATGTTTTCTTCGATGGATAACTTATCGTAGAGGGCGAAGCCCTGGAACATATAACCGATGTGGGAGTTAACCCAGTAGGCATCCTTCACCGAATCATGATCCATGATGGTACAGCTACCTTCTGTGGGATCAAGAATGGCGGCCATCACTTGCATCAGCGTGGTTTTGCCAGCACCGTCGGGACCGAGCAAGCCAAATATCTCGCTCTCCCTGATCGACAGGTTTACATCGCGCAATACCATCTTGTCGCCGTAGGCACGAGAAAGGTTTTTGGTAATGATGACGCCGTCTGGGTATTGACCCGGTTGATCGGCGGTCTGCGTTGTTGATTCTGTGGAGGGACTCATAAAAGTGCCGAAATTAAACTGCTAATAAGAGAGCTTTCAATAAAAGAACTGTTTATAAAAGGGCTGTTAATAAAAAGGACTGCCAAAAATTGAACTACCGAAAACAACAAATGCTTAAGGCCAGGCTTGTGTGCAAACCGCCTTATTCAAAGGCTGAGCATTCAACATTAGCTTTTACTACAAGCCTTTAACATAAGCCCTGAACATAAGCTTTTAACGACTAACGGGGCACCACTAGCTTATCGGGCCAGGCTTTGCCTTCGTCCCACTGAATCCACGAATCTGCAGGCATACCGGGCTTGAGAAAACCGTCAGAATTGGCCAGGGCTAGTACTACACCAAAGACCATCCGCACGCGCTCTTCCGGCATATTGATATCACGAGGGGTGAACTGGGCGTGTTGATCAACCCGTTTAACACGGCAGTCAAAGTAGCGATCTTCAAAAGCACTAACCTGTACTTTGCAGGGCGCATCAAGTTTAACTTTGCCAATAACTTTTTCCGGAAGATAGACTTTCAGTTCGAGGTCTTCCATATCCACCAATACCGCCACGAGTGTTTCCCGCACGGCTAGCTCGCCCAGCTCAATGCCTTTAGCGAGAACGGTGGCCTTCATCGGGCTATAAATACTGGCTTTGTCGGTATCGATTTGCAGCAATTCGGCTTCGCGTTCCGCTACTGTGGTGCGGGCTTTAGTTTCGCCCACCTGTGCGTTTAAAGCGCGAACCTTGCCCAGCGCTTCACGATGCACGTTAGTGATCTGGTCCAGCTTTTGTATGGTGACAATACCTTTTTCACGCAACTCGGTGTAGCGTTTGAGGTCTCGCTTGGCCGTCGCCAATAATTCGCGCCAGGTAGCTAAATCTTCTACAAAGCGCTGCTGCTCTATTTTAAGCGCATCGACATTGGCCTTAGCAATGGCTAATCGAGCGATATTTTCCCGGGTATCCAGAGCGACCAATAAGGAATCTTGCTCGACAGTCGCACCCTCCACCAGGTTGGTTTTAAGCACCCGGCCCGTGACCTCGGCGCTGATATTTACCTCGGTGCCTTCAACGTGGCCATTCCCATAAAGAAAGCCTTCATCCAACTCTGGGGGTAAGGTGTAGATATAAAAGGCGTAAGAGCCTGCGGCAATGAGCACGACGACAAGCACTGTCCAAATCCAACTTTTCATAAACGTAAAACCAGCCTTCCCGGCAATTACTGACGGAATTCTTGAGTGAGTTAACAATAGTTATTTTAAGGCGAGACTATATGGGGCATCAAAATAAATTGATACAACTTTTTGGTCAAGCCTCAATTGATGGCTGGCAGGGCATTAAAATGTCAACATAGAGGCTATAAGTGACAGATAATTTCGCTACCACTGAGAACTACCAACACATGTCATCAAAGTTTTTTACCATCGTTGCTGTCACTGTTCGTTAACGGAAAGGACAAAGCATTTGGTTTGATTTTTACGACCATAAGGTCACAGCCCTTATGCAATTGTTACGGAAAAGCATTGGCCATAATGATAATCTCGCCGCGCGAAATCAGGTTCGGGTTTGGTCGCTGTAGCGTAGTAGTTGAATCGATAAATATTTGCTTAGTTTGATTAATTTTGGGAGCTTTACATGCAAAATCCGGTTGCAATAGCGGCTGTATCTGAAATGAAGCCGGGGCGTTATCCGGATAAGAGCGGTTACGATCTTTATCTTGAAGTGGTCCGACAGTTTCTAGCGGAATGGTCAATCAAACCCAGTGATATTCAGGACCTGCTGGCCTGTCCCGCAGGTATGGCTGAAGGTGGCAGCAACGATATCTTCGTTCATGAACAGCTCTATGAAGAGTTGGGCATTCATCCCTTGTTTGCCGATACCATGAATGCTGGTGGTTCGACCTATGGTTTGATGGTGCAGCGTGCGGCGCTTGCCATCGAGCGGGGCTTAGCGGAAAGCGTTCTGTGTATAGGCGCGGGCAAGTTCCCCAAGGTGAGTACCGGTGGTGGCGAATCCATGGCCCGCATGGTCAGTCATGAAATCTACGAATTTCCCTATGGCACTTTTATTCCTGCGCTTTACGCGCAGGTGGCTTCTCGGCATATGTTTGAGTACGGCACCACGCCGGAGCAGTTTGCTGAGGTAGCGGTGTCATCCAGAGCCTGGGCGCTAAAGAATCCAGATGCGGTAATGTATGACAGCGAAGCCTTGACGGTGGCCAAGGTTCGGGAATCTCGATCCATCGCCACACCATTCCATCTTTATGATTGCTCCATCCCTGTAGAGGGTGGCGCAGCGGTGCTGGTGACTTCTGCTTCAGTCGCTAAACGCTTTAGCGAGCAACCCGCTTATCTGTTGGGTATGGGCGAATATCACAGCCATCGCAATATTCATCAGGCACCGAGTTTGACGGATGTCGGTTGCCGAACCGCTGGGCAGCAGGCTTACCAGGCTGCTGGTTTAAGTCCTTCGGATATCGATTTTGCCGAAATCTACGATGCTTTCTCGGTGAACCCTCTGGTGTTTATGGAAGACCTGGGATTGTGCGAGAAGGGCAAAGGCGGGGCCTTCTTTGAATCCGGGGCTAGCCGTCCCGGTGGCGACTTCCCGGTTGACACCTACGGTGGGCTGCTGAGTTATGGGCACACTGGGGATGCATCCGGTATGTCGATGATTGTCGAAGGTGCTAGGCAGATTATGGGCATCGCTGGCGAGCGTCAGCTCGATAAAGCCAATGCGGGCATCGTTCATTCCTACGGCGGCATGATGAGCGAGCATTCAACCTTGATTCTGGGTCGGCAGGCCTGAGTTAATTCTGATATCAAGATCTAAAAAAGTGAGAGATTTGTAATGAGCGAAAATTCTGAAGCCAGCCACTCTGAAACCAACAGCTCCGTCCCGGCAAAACCCCAACCCCGCATTACCCCCTGGGCAGAACCTCTGTGGCAAGGTTGTGCCGAAGGCAAACTCCGCCTGCCCTATTGCGATCAGTGCGAGGCGTGTTTTTACTATCCGCGCCTCTGGTGCCCACAATGTTTTAACCAGGATCTGTCCTGGCAGGATGTTAGCGGTAAGGGCAAGGTCTACAGTTTTTCGGTGATTCACCAATCGCCACTGGCGTCCTACCAGGAGGATGTGCCTTATGTGCTGGCCGTTATTGAGTTGGCAGAGGGGCCACGGATGATGACTAACGTAGTCAATTGCGAGGTCGATACGGTATGTGTTGATATGCCCGTAGAGGTCACGTTTGAAGCTCGCGGCGACATGACCATTCCCCAGTTTCAAGCCGTAGCGCAAGGAGAAAAATAACATGGCCGAAGAATTTAACGTCCCGTTTCCCCTCGAATATGGCACCTATGAAGATGCCTTGAAAATGATCGAGGTCCGGGGCGAGCGCAAATACGCAGAATTTACCGTCAACTGGGAGATGATCAAAGTCTATTGCGCTATGGAAGAGGATGCCAACCCCAGCTACTGGGATGAAGAGTACGCCACCAAACAATGGGGAGGCATTGTCGCGCCGCCGGGCCTGTTGCTGACCTGGGGCATGGCCCTGCAATGGCATCCGAATAAAGATCGCGAGCACTATTTTGTCGCCATGAAAGTCCCGCTGCCTGGGGATACCTTGATCAATGTAGCTACCAGCACGGAATTTCATCGGCATTTGTTTCTGGGTGATCGGCTATCGGCGGTAGATCGTCTTATCGAAGTCAGTGAAGAAAAGAAAACCCGTCTGGGAGTGGGGCATTTCCTGACGACTGAGGCGGAGTTCTTTAATCAAAAAGACGAGCTTATCGCGGTCACCACCAACAATATGTTCCGCTACTATGTTCCTGAAGATAAGGTTCCTGAAGATAAGGTTCCAGAAGAAAGTGCTCCTGAAGAAAAAGCCCCGGAGGAAAACTCATGAGCGAACAGACGACTAGCCAAATAGCATACAAATATTGGGATGAAATCACTGAAGGCGAAGCCTTACCCCGTGTCGAAATGCCCGTCCCCTTTGAACGAGTGATTCTCGATGCCGCCGCGACTCAGGATTATTTTCCCGGCCATCACAATCCAGCCTATGCCCAGCACCAGGGGCAAAAGAATATTTACCTCAACACCATGGCCATTGAAGGCTTTATTGATCGCGTCGCTACCGACTGGGCGGGGCCTCACACCTTTATACGCAAACGCAGCATGAATATGCGCGCCTCGATTTATGCCGGTGACACCATGGTGGGGGAAGGCACGGTCGAAAAGCATTATGAACAGGAAGGCCGTAAGTTGGTGGATCTATCCATTTTGATTTCCACCCAGGCCGGTCCCTGTGTGCCAGCGCAATTAACGCTGGAATTACCGTGCAAGTAGTTTTTTGTTTAACACGCTCTTCGGAAATAAATGATGGTTCTTAATAATTTTTCATCCTGGTTTGACCTGCCTTTATCAGAGCAGTACTACTCGGAAGACCACGAAGCCTGGCGCCATGCCCTGCGACAATTTATTGATAAAGAAATCGCGCCCTTCGTTAGCGAATGGGAAGAGGCGGGCACCTTCCCCCGGGAACTCTACCAAAAAAAGCCGCGCAGATCGGCCTGCTGCAACTGGGTTACCCCGAGGAATATGGCGGCGTGCCCAAGCCAGACATCTTCTTCGACGTGGTGACCAACCTGGAACTGGCGCGCATTGGCGGTGGTGGCGTCCACCCTAGTCTCAGCAGCCACTCCATTGGTATGCCACCAATTTTGGCGCTGGGCAGCGAGGCGATGAAAGCCCGCCTGATACCCGAAGTGATCAGCGGCGAAAAAATATCAGCGCTGGCCATTACCGAACCCTCCGGTGGCTCCGACGTGGCCAACCTTAAAACCAGTGCACGCAGGGAGGGGGACCACTACATCGTTAACGGCTCAAAAATATTTATCACCAGCGGTGTCCGCGCCGATTATTACACCGTGGCAGTACGCACCGGCGAAGCAGGTGCCAGGGGTATATCCCTATTGTTAATCCAAAAAGGTACACCGGGCTTTACCCAGACGCCTCTCGATAAAATGGGCTGGTGGAGCTCAGATACTGCCACCCTGTATTTTGATGATTGTCGGGTGCCGGTCGAAAACCTGATTGGCACTGAAAACAAAGGCTTTGGCGGAGTGATGATTAACTTTAATTCCGAACGTTTGAATATAGCCGCCATGGCCAATGGTCTGGCCATGGTCTGTATGGACGAAGCCGTCGCCTGGGCACGGGAGCGCGTCACCTTTGGTCATCGTTTAATGGAGCATCAGGTGATTCGCCATAAAATTGCCGAAATGGCCAAACGCATTCTCAGCACCTAGGCGCTGCTGGAAAAAACCGCCTGGCAAATGCAACGTGGTGAAGTACCGGTGGTAGAACTCAGCCTGTTAAAAGTTCAGGCCACCGAAACCATGGAATACTGCGCCCGTGAGGCCCTACAGATTTTTGGCGGCGCTGGTTTTATGCGCGGCAATAAGGTCGAGCGGATTTATCGTGAAGTGCGGGTTTATGCTATTGGCGGTGGCTCGGAGGAGATCATGCGCGATTTGGCGGCGCGGCAGTTGGCTTTGTGATGTCAGCTAAAACTATAAAAACCGCTAAAGCAGCGATTTTTATATGGCTATATATCTAGACTTGAACCTCGTTTTACATGTCTAGAATCAACTTCAGATATGGATAAGGGCGGAAAAAGTAGTAAGCAGTTGGACTCGTTTTAAAACTCACTCACTTGTCGCCGAGTTTTTATAGTTAGAATAAAATACTACTTGGGTCATCTTCCATAACATTCACGAAATGCTTTGTAGTACCTGAAAATTTAGAATGTGATGTATGACTTAGCTCCGGCTTAAAAACAATTCTAGAGCGGAGCTGTTCAGAAAAGCACATTTCATACCTTTTTTTCATGTCTCTTGATGCATCAGAGTCTTCCCAGAGAACTGGATCAAACACAAATAGCTTGTTTAGTTCTTGATTTGGACCTAAAGCCGCTTTTAAAAAGAATTGCATATACATATCCGTTTTGGGGAGGCTATACCCAACAAAAACTACATTCTTTGCCTCCCTTAGTCTTTGTAACGCAGTTTTCCACGATTGGTTGCCACTGCCATTTGACTGCTTATTAGATACCGGCGGGAGTATATATGG
>JAHRWI010000286.1 GCA_019090225.1 Porticoccaceae bacterium | reverse complement strand
TATTGGCCATCTTGGATCTTGTAGACTTCACTCTTAGCAAACATGAGTTAAGTGCGTTTTTCCGCAAGCCCGGTCACAAACATCATCGCCCCTGTCACGACCAGGTGTTGCGGAATTTCCTCCATGGCTTACAGCTTAAATATCGACCTGAAGGTGGAGGCGGTAATGAAAGTGGTGAAGGTGGTGAAGGTGAAAGCCAGCCTGATACCGGCTATGCGTGGAAAACCATGACTGAAATATCAGGGGACAGCGATTAATCCATACGTCTTGCGCTAGCCACTAATTGGCACTCGCTGCTGACTTAGTGCTAGGTGCTGACTTAGTACTCACTGCTAAATAGGTAAACAAGCTCGCCTGAACAGGCACTTCAGCCGGATCATAAATCGGCAAGGTACAGCGCTCATCATTACAGATATACATGGCCGGAGCCTTACGTTCGGGGTAGCGCCCAGTAGATTCTATATGCACCAGTTTGCGTGGTTCAAAGACATTTCGACCGGCTTTTAACAGGCCTTGCGTGCGGGAATCTTTCTCATCGCCAACTACCGATAATTCCACATAGCCTGCAGTGATAATTTCGAGAGCCATAGCCAGGCTACCGGTAATCTTGCCTTCCCGGCTTACAGCAATTGGTGATGCGGCAGCGCGAATGGCCCGCTCTGCTGCAACTTTAAATTTATCTTCTTTCTCTAACACGCCCAGCAGATATAAAAACTGTGCAGCGGCGGCGTTATCTTCAAGAGGCTTACGCCGCCCTGGGGTACCGTCATCCGGGCCACCATAAAAGCCACCCAATTTCGGATCTTCCAGCGTGCTTAATAATCCCCTGGCCAGCTGCACTGCGGCCTGCCGCCAGGACGATTCACCTGTCGCCGTATACAGCCTTAGAAGCGCCAAGCCTGAATGCGCCTGTGTACGCAGATACGGAACAGGTTTATCGGTCAGGACGTGGATGCGCTCATCTGCGGATAGCTCGTCACCGGCTTTGAACTGAATAATCCAGCCGTCTTTAGTCTGGCGATCAGCAAGAAGTTGTTTGGCGGCGGCAGTTGCCGTATCCAGATAACGCTGCTCGCCGGTGGCCTCATATGCCATTACGTAACCCAGAATAATCCGTGCGTTGACATCGCTATAAATCGCATGATCTATGCTGGGCATACCGTGACTGCGACGCTCCTTGTCCCCCAGCGCATAATAATCATCCATGTCCATTACTTTCTCTGGTGCAACAGACAGGCTGACCAGGTTATCTTGCTGATTGGCAAAAAATAGACCCTGCTTTGAGCGCAAAAACGTCGTTAAATATTTATCTACATTTTCGATAGCGCCCTTATATTTAGACTCATTGGTGATTTGATAAGCATTGGCATAAGCCTGAAGCGTCGCAGCCTGGCTTTCGAGCCGCTTCTCCGGAGCAACATTGCCCCATCGACCAAAGGACGCGTAGAACATGCCACCCCATACCGGGTCGAGTTGTTGAAGATGGCCATCGAGCGTTGCCTTTGCCATAGCCAGCGCATTACTGTCGCCATAAAGATGATTACGTAACAGCAGGTGTCTGAGTGGTTCGGCGCTTTCAAATACGCCACTGCTTTTATCTTTAAACACACCGTCCTGCAAAGCCCGCACTTGATCCCGTAGCTCTGTAAATGGAGCTGATTCGGCTACCTGGGCCGCGCCATATGGCGCGAGTTTATCTGCGCTTAGCGTACCTGCCGCATGCCCATCAATGACCTCTCGAAGCACTTTCATATAAGGTTCGGGACGACGACTGCCCGCAAAAGCTAATACATGGGTGCCATCGGAGCGCATAAAAGCATTAGCTGGCCAGGCCCAGTCTGAATAACGCTCACCGATATCCGGTCGCGCCTCGCTATCGACCTGGATGGCGACAAAGTTTGCATTAACCAGTGTTATTACAGCCGGATTACTGAAAGTGTTTTCTTCCATAAAACGACAGGCGGTACAGCCTTCGTGGCCGACGTTAACAAGTATCAAACGGTTTTGAGCTTTGGCATCGGCAAAGGTGCTGGCTGACCAGTCTTGCCAATGGATGCTCTCACCCGCCCAGGTGTTGTTGAGCACTAATGCGATAAAACCTAGAGCTAACTTTTTGATCATCGATCACCTCTGTGCGCTTGCTACGCAGCAATAGTACCTATTTTATGTTCGCGCAAGACACTTAGAAACACATCAGGCTCGGGCCGCACGCGATAATTATCGGTCTCGTGCGTCCATAAAATCTGTCCGTTTGTATCGGTGATAATGACGGTGGGTAACACCGTTTCACTGTCGTAACCGAGCATTTGCATACCCATCGGCAGGCCATCGGGGTTATCAATACCCAGCGTACGGGCAGCGGCGTTGCCCTCATCGGTCAAAAAATCAAAGGCGACACCAAACTTCTCTGCCAGACTGACCGTATTGGTGTGGGGCTGGGGAGCAACTAAGGCGACTCGCACACCCATCGCTTGCAAGGTTTTATATTGCTCGACCAATTCTTTAATTTGCGCCATACACAAAGGGCACCATGCGCCGCGATAGAACATCCAGATGGTCGGTTTATCTGTTAACGCCTTGGAACTAATCACTTCGCCATCGGTATTTTTGACTTTAAATTCTGGCAGAGATTGCCCCACCGCCAACTGTTGACTGGGTTCACGACCAAAACTGGAATACCAGTAGGCATACATCAAAAATCCACCCCAGCCGATAAGCGCCAGGCCAAAGGCCAGACCGCTGCCACCCTGAAAGTAACTCCAGCCAGACAGTCCAACACCAAATACCCCAAGGCTATTCAAGATCGGGAAGCGATCACTGGTTCTAGCGATACTGCTAGATACCATCAACCAGCTGAGCAGAATCATAAAAGGTGCCGTGACCAGTAACACGCCTCCCCAGCTAAGGTATTCACCCGTGGCCCATAGAGACCACCCCGCAAAAATAGTGATAAACATAGCGCTCATCATGTAGACGCTAACGAATATGGATTTAAGGATATTCATAGTAAATCCTGCTGTAGTGATTTTGACAAAATCACTAAGAGATTAAAGACTCAAAGCGAGCGATGCCAGTAAGACCTTAGTAGAGTCAAAGCGTTCCACCCCAACTTATTAGCCCTTTATCGGAAAGTACTGATATCGGAAGCACTGACGAGCTACAACTTGTAGCGGAAAATAAAATTACCGAGTGGATTACAAAAACAACAGGAAAAGCCAAAGAAACAAATTTATTTTTCTCAGCGACTGATTATTACAGGTGTTTTATTAATTTAAGAGCTCTATTAACCCAGGCGCTTCATTTCTCTAAGATGACGGCTAAGAGACTGACCTGTCTAAAACTCAACACGCACTCTTCCTTCACAAAAGAGTGCGTGGATTAAGTCAGCCAATTAAACTGGTATTTAAACAGTCATCAAGCAGCCACAGCACCACCATCCACGGTCATGGTATGCCCAGTGACAAAAGACGCCTGATCGGAACACAACCAGGCCACCGTATCGCCAATTTCTCGCGGCTCACCAAAACGACCAATTGGCTCAAAGGCCATCATGGCTTCACGCATACCGGGATGACTTTCCAATTGAGCATTCAACAATGGCGTCTCGATCATGCCGGGGCAAACCGAATTAACCCGGATGTTTTTGGTGGCGTATTCTAAAGCTGCCGATTTGGTCAAACCGTTGACCCCGTGCTTCATCGCACAGTAGGCCGACACCTGTTTAGAACCAACCAGACCGGCAATGGATGCTGTGCTAACAATCGCACCGCCAGTGCCCTGTTTTAAAAATTGCAGAATTTCATACTTCATGCACAAAAATACGCCTTTCAAATTGACCCGGTAATTCAGATCAAAATTTTCCTCGGTGGAATCCGCTAAGCGGGCAAATTCACCGGCTAAGCCCGCATTATTAAATGCGCAATCCAGCTGTCCGAAAGATTCCACCGCTTTAGCGACCATGGCTTCGACTTCCGCAGCTTTGGATACATCACAGTGTTGATAAACCGCTTCACCACCCGCCTGCTTAATCAGCTCGACGGTTTCAGCACCGCCCTTGTCGTCGATATCTGACACCAGCACCTTCGCGCCCTGCTGACAAAAAGACAGTGCCGCAGCGCGACCGATTCCCGACCCGGCACCAGTGACCAAACCTATTTTACCTTCCAAATACCCCATATTTTTTCTCCCAGAATGTGTACAAATTGAAAATAGCGTTAACTCTTAGCCTTATAGTGGCCCTGCTAAGCAGCAACAATACCGCCATCCACAGGCATAGCATGGCCGGTGACAAAGGAGGCCTGATCCGAACACAACCAGGCCGCAGCCCTGCCGATTTCCTCTGGCTCGCCAAGTCGGCCAATGGGCTCCATGGCGATGGTTGCTGCAGCCATTTTTGGCTTTTCCTCCATCAGTCGTTCCAGCATGGGTGTTCTTATGGCACCGGGGCAGACCGCGTTAACCCGGATTTTCTTGGTGGCATATTCCAGCGCGGCGGATTTAGTCAAACCGACTACGCCATGCTTAGCCGCTACATAGGCACCCATGTATTTACCACCCACGAGGCCAGCAATAGATGCCGTGCTAACAATTGAGCCGCCATTTTCCTGTTTCAACATCTGCTGGATTTCGTACTTCATGCACAGGAAAACACCTTTTAAATTCACCTTGTAATTAAAGTCGAAATTATCTTCTGAACAGAGATGAACCGGTGCTGATTCACCCTCTACCCCGGCATTGTTATAGGCGCAATCGACCCGGCCGTGTTCTGCCACGACACCGGCAATTAAAGCTTCAACCTCTGCGGCCTTTGAAACATCGCATTTGATAAAAGATGCTGCGCCACCACTCTGTTTGATCAATTCAACCGTTCCTTCACCACCGGCAACATCAATATCGGAAACAACCACAGTCGCACCTGCCTCGGCAAAACACAGTGCCGAGCCCCGGCCAATACCTGAACCGGCACCTGTTATGACTGCTATTCTTCCGTCTAATATTCCACTCATCGTTTTTCCTCTTTTTGGTTTTTGTTTTGGTGTATTTGAAAACTGGTTTATCACATTTACCTAGCTATTACTTTCCCTCGGTCTTGATCACATCGGCTTCGTAAAGCCCGTCAACATCTGCGCTAGAGTATCCCAAATAGCTGGATAATATTTCCCGATTGCTTTCTCCCAACGCCACGGCCTCTAAAGGTAGCTCGTCGGGAAAGTCAGAAAATCGCAGGGGCATACCGGGAATTTGAAACTCCCCCATGACCGGATCGTTAATGGTTCGCACGGTGCGCCGCTCAATAAGGTGAGGATGATCCATAGCCTCTTGCACGGATAAGATAGGCGCGACCGGAACCTTGGCATCTTCCAGGATTTTGATGGCGGCATCGTCACTTTCCTGGCGCTGAATCCATTCTTCAATGATCTCTACCAGAGCATCATTATTCGCCACCCGTAATTCATTGGTTTCGTATAGTGGGTCGGTGATTAAATCTTCGCGGTCAATGGCTTTGGCCACCCCCTCCCAGAAATGCAGTAGCCCGGCAATAAACATAAAGCGTTTCTTGCCTTTGAAGATTCCTGCAGGTGACAGGGCAAAGTGATGGGAGCCACTGCGAGTAGGAACCATCGCGCCTTTGGTACAACTGGCAATCTGCACATTGATTTCGTGACAGTGAAAATAACTATCCAGCAGCGTAGTATCAAGATATTGACCTTTGCCGGATTTTTCTCGGTGCAACAGCGCGAAGCCAATGGCTGCCAGAGCATGAACGCCAGTCATCACATCACCGATGCCCAGCATGGGAAAAGACGGCGGGCCGTTGGGATCACCGATCATATCGGTGACTCCAGCGTAGGCCTGGCCAATAGCATCAAAGCCAGATAGATGGGACAACGGCCCGGACTGGCCAAAGGCGGTAATCGAACTCATCACAATACGGGGATTGATCTTATGGATTTCCTCCCAACCAAGTCCCATACGAGCCATGGCGCCGACGGAAAAGTTCTCTGTTACCACGTCGACCTCGCGCAGTAATTCCTTTATTACTTTTAAACCTTGCGGTTTTTTAACATCGATACACAGGCTTTTTTTACCGCGATTTTGTTGTACGTAGTAGCCGCTGCGACCATTTTTTAAAAACGCAATCTGCCTCACTGCATCTCCTGCCGGATAAAGCTCCACCTTAATAACTTCGGCACCCATTTCCGCCATGATCCGCGTGGTCGTTGGACCGGCAAGAAAATGGGTGAAATCTAATACTTTATAGCCTTTGAGAATGTGATCCATATTATTACTCTCTTGTTAATTATTATTATTTCCAGCCGATCAAATACCGACGACCTGTCGCCAGCACTTCCAGGATCGTGGGCAGCGCGACAAATCCTCAATATCAAAGTTTAGCAGCCGGGCCTGGCTGTTCAGATATCCTACGATCTACAGACACGAAGCTAAAAATACGAATGCCCGCTCAAATGATCGCGAAATGTGCGCAGCACGAGTTTTGCGCGACCCACTTTACGCATTTATTAGGAGTCGGGTTCAATAACCTCCATAAAAACTGTCTCTGGTGGCGCAACAACCAACTCCCCGAGTCTAACCCCGAACTCATCGCGGATTAAAACCCCCGCCCCTTCAGCGTCATCCTTCGAATCCCAAATACTTAATGAACCATAACTAGTTTCATCTTCTGAGACCAAATATATAACTCTCACGAAGCCCTGTAGTGATTTAAAACGGTCATAAATTTCGCGGGCCAGGGATTCAATTGCATTTCGCCTTTCTGAAGTTGATTTAAAAGTAATATGACGTGCATACATAGTCGTTCTCCTATTGTGTTGTTGTGTTGGCTATCAACCTGCCTTACGGGCTAGCTGTTGGGCGTGGGCAAGGCTTACTGGCGCATCACACTCAAACGGACTGGCCAGCCCGAGCTCATCAGTTAATTTACGCAAGCGCGGCAGCACATCGTTACCGAGTAACTCAATGCAACGCAGCGAATCCTCATGACTAATATCTCCATCATTGGCCATCAAACCTAAAATGGACGGTCTGGTTTCTGTGATCAAATGGGCGAGTTGCTCATAAACCTGATCGGGTGTTCCTACAATTAAGGACAGACTGTCGCGCTGCTCTTTAACACTTAAGTTCTGACCGGCTGTTGTCATTTTACGACGCCCTGCCCGTATTTCAGCCGAGCCGCGCCGTGCCCAGGGGCCTAGATAACCCGATGGCGCACTCCAGACTGGATGCAACAAACCGGTAAATTCACCGTTCATCCAGTTAAATTGCTCGGCGTTTTTCAGCGCGTGGTCTTCAGTCTCCTGGACATGACAGCGAATCAGATAGCCCCGGTGTTCCGGGCCAGGCACAAACCCGGATTGCAAAGCCGTATCGTCGTAGATACTCCAGATTTGTTTGCACGCCTCAATGGGCGCGCTGAGCACAATATAAGGATAGCCGTGAGCGGCAGCCCACTCGATAGTTTCACGGCTGGAAATACCTGGAATCCATACTCGTGGGTGGGGTTTCTGTAAGGGCAGTGCCCAGGGGTTAACGATGCGCTGGTGGAAGTGCTCACCTTCCCAGCGAAACGGGCCGGGAACAGTCCATGATTTTATAATCAGATCATGGGCTTCATTAAACCGTTCGCGGTTGTAGGCAGGGTTCGTGTTAGTGGCGAGCTGTTCTGTACCACCCCCCCGGACAAAGCCAGATACCAACCGGCCACCTGAGTACATGTCAATCATGGCTAGCTCTTCTGACAAGCGGGTTGGATTATCGGCCAGTGGTAGAGGGTTGCCGAGAATTACAATTTTGGCCTTTTTTGTGGCGTGGCTTAGTACTGCGGCCATCATATTGGTGACGGACTGCATACAAAATGGTGCTTGATGATGCTCGTTCAGCATGATGCCATCAAAGCCCACATCCTCGGCCCGTTGATATTCAAGGATAAACTCTTTGTAAAGTCGGCTACCATCTTCAGCGTTGAAATTTTCGTTGGAAAATAACAGCGCGGTATAGCCGAATTTTTCC
>JAHRWI010000285.1 GCA_019090225.1 Porticoccaceae bacterium | reverse complement strand
CGCGTACCGTCAAAAATAGTGCCGTTTTTGATTATCGTATCGTAAGTTGCCATTAGTCTTTCTCCTGTATCCACTGTGTTAGATTTATTGCTTTATTTTTACTGTACAAGCGCGGAATCACTTCCTAGCTGATTTCAGACAAGTCTTGTATGAATTATTCGTAATAACTACGTCCTTAATTCGGTGTTTCAGCTAGTGGTGAATTTGAAGGTACTGCTTCGTAGTAGTATGCACAAGCAGAAAGTGTTTTTTATACGAACAGAATTTTTCTGATGGTCAAAGAATCACAAGTACGTAGGCAGCAACATGCTAAGTGTCGAGACAAAGACGATCATGGCAGAGGATTAAAATTATTTTCGTTGTGCGCAGCCAGTGATACTAGGGGCTACAAGACCTGTCTAATTGCTCCAGAGTCAAGACCCTGCAAAGGACCGAGGGGGTTTTTGCGTATTTTTTCGCCGCCGAGGATTGGCTCGCCACTCCAGACTTTATAAACGACGACTCCATCGTTGATAACGATAAGTGCGTAGAAAGACCAGCCCGTACGAAGTGTGCGTCGCTTAAACGTCATCATATCAAGTGCTACGTTACCAACGCGCTTACTTTTGGTTTTTTGGGGCTGAGCTTCATAGGCAATGCATTTGCCCCGAGATCGTATACAAAAACTCACCGCATCGTCGAGATCATCGAGCTTGATCGACTGGTTCGGCATAAATCGCTGGATGACATCGAGGTAGGACAAAATATGGATATTTGGTTGAGTATATGGATCGAAACCCAGATCCTGTAATTCACCTTTAGTAGTGACATAAGGTTCGATTTTTTCGTAGTCGGCCATGGCTTCTTCAAAACTATTCCAGCGCGAACGCACGTTATCTTCTTCTCTGGGTAGCGCGTTGCTGCAGCCGGTTATGAGGGCAGCGGTTGTTGCTAAAAGTAATATGGCGGTTAACAGTGCTGGTTTTTTTATGGTGTGTTTTGCAAGAGAACTCATAATGTTTTTACTTGTTATGACAGAGGTTTCTGCCTACTTAACAGGGGTGTAATGACCTTTAGTGCTTATCCTGTATTGTCAAAGTCACTTTACCTGGGCCGGGTTCGTGAGTGTTCTATAACCCAGACGCAATCCATTTGTTACCCAGTATTTGTTACCTAGCAATTTGGATAGGAATCCAAGGGTGATTTAGTTGCTCGGATCGGGTTTAGCCTGATTTGAGTACTTAATTTCAGCGTAAAAACGTGCTTAGGACCAATAAACCTAACGGCAGGATTAGGCGGCAACACCATAAGCTTTGGCGGACTGGAGTAAGGCTAAACGATCTCTTGGTTCGATAGCGAGAATCTCACAGCCGATGCTTTGTTGTTTGGGTTTTTGAGCATCGCGAACCTGCCATGCCACTCGGGTGCCTACCTGTATGGTCACCTGGCCGCGGGTGGGATGCGGAAAATCAATAGAAAAGATACGTCGCGCCTGATGAGGTAGCGTTTGATTGGCAAACAGCATAAAGCCCTTGGTGGAAATGTCACCGATGTAGCCAATATCTGTATTGCTGGCTAGATCATGAACCTTGGCCAAGGCCATATAGGTGTTTCGTGGTGTACGTTTAATATTAGTCAAGATAGTCAAATCATGCTTTAGCTGTTTGCGAAGATCATAACGAAACTCTTTGATTTTGCCAAGTTTATCCGCTGCTAATTTCAGGTCGTATTACGGCGACAGTCCTGAAGACGGTCGCTATGACAGAATCGCTCAATGAATCCGGTCATAGCGACCGGTGGTGTGATGCACTCGTAAGGTAGTCAGAGATGATGTCAGAATTAACGTAATCACCATACCGACCCAGAAACCCTCGACACCCAGCGGGTCTCCCCAAAGGTCGGTGAGAGCCAGTGAATAAGATAACGGAAAGCCAATTAACCAATAGCCACCTATCGCCAGAACCAGGGTTATTCGGGTATCTTTGTAAGCCCTTAGCGCACCGTTACCGCCAACGTTGATGGCGTCAAAGACTCGAAAAGCGGCGGCATATATTAATAACAAGGCAGCCAGTTCCTGCACCGCCGGGTCAGGAGAAAATAAGCTGGCAATCTGGTGCCGAAAGACGACAACAAAGGATGCTTGAATAAGCGCCATCACGGTGGTTAGTGCAAGGCCAGAGAAGCAAATCTGCCGAGCGAGGGTCGAATTGCTTCGACCTAGTTCGTGGGCAGCCAAAACCGCAATCGCCTGGGAAATACCCATAGGCACCATAAACATCGCCCAGTCAAAATAAATGGCGATAGAATGCCCGCTGATCACCACCGCACCCAGGTGAGCAATAAATAAAGGAATAATCAGGAAGAAACCACCTTCGGCTAAAATAGCACCACCGAGAGGTAAACCTACTCGCAGTGTTTCTTTGATACGTTCAAGATCCAATTTAGCTATCGTGGTTAGCAAGCGATAACTACGCAAGGGACTGGCAAAGCGTGCGTACCAGGTTTCCCCAGCAACAATAAACATCGACACGAACAAGGTAGCCCAACCGCATCCAGCTCCACCTAAGGCGGGTAAGCCCCATTTGCCGAATACCAGTGCATAATCCAGCGGTAAGTTGATGAGTAAGCCGAGCAAATTGAATATCATCGCCGGGCGGGCATGGCCCATACTTTCAAAGGTGGTTCGATAAGCCATCATAAAGGGCAGAAAAAAAGCCGCTCCAGCCATAGGCCAGAGATAGTCGAGGGCGATGCTTAATACCTCAGGTGAAGTGTCGATTAGAGGTAAAGCAAACATCCCCAGGACAACCAGCCCGGCGCAGAACAGACCCAGGGGCAGGCAGAGATACAGACAACTTTGGAACTGGCTACGCATGGATTTGAAATTACCGGCCCCAAAAAATTGACCAATGATCGGGCCGTTGGCGAGCACGATACCTATCGTCAACATAATGGACAGGTTAAAAACCGCGCTGGCCAGTGACACCCCGGCGAGGTCATCGGTACTGAATTTTCCGGAAATCACTATGTCCGTAATACTCATGCCAACGATTGCCAGTTGGCCCACCGTCACAGGCACGGCCAGGCGCACCAGGCTTATAATGGTTTGGCGTCTGGTTTGCCCAGTGAACTTTTGTTTTGGGGGTGCAGGCGCAGCGTGTCCGGGTGGCTTCTGGGGCGGTGTTTGCAAAGACAGGGGTGATTACCGATGGAAAGGGGCGCTATTTTCAATTATTTTGACGGTGACCACTAGCCAATTCCGAAATATTACCGAGGTGCACAGATGGCGGAAATGAGTATGACTATTTTTGGCTTCCTGTCGAAGCTGTTTGTATGGCTTATTCTGATTTTGATCGTATTTTGCGTGATCACCGTAATTCGCATGTACGTCGCCGATACCCAGCAATCAAAACATACCATTCGACGCAACTACCCCCTGGTCGGTCGCTTTCGTTATTTGTTTGAGCATCTGGGGCAGTTTTTTCGGCAGTACTTTTTTGCCATGGATCGGGAAGAGATGCCGTTTAATCGCGCCCAACGATCATGGGTTTATCGTGCGGCAAAAAATGTCGATGGCACTGTGTCCTTTGGTTCTACGGTTAATACCCATCAACCCTGTACGGTTTTGTTCGTCACCCACCCCTTCCCAACGCTGGAGGAGGATTATGTCGAACCCAGCCCTCGGACCATCGGGCCTCATTGTCGTGAACCTTATGTCGCAGGCTCGTTTTTCAATATCTCTGCGATGAGTTTTGGGGCTATATCTCGCCCGGCGGTGATGGCTCTATCCAGAGGTGCTGCAAAAGCCGGTTGTTGGATGAATACCGGGGAGGGCGGTTTGTCGAGCTATCATCTCGAAGGCGGATGCGACCTGGTTTTTCAAATCGGTACCGCAAAATATGGCGTGCGGGATGAGCAGGGCAAGCTCGACGATCAAAAGCTAGCAGCCATCGCCGCTCATCCACAGGTAAAAATGTTTGAAATAAAAATCAGCCAGGGTGCCAAACCGGGCAAAGGCGGTATTTTGCCGGGCATCAAAGTGACCGAGGAAATAGCCCAAACAAGAGGTATTCCCGCCGGAGAAGATTCCATAAGCCCTAACGGTCACACCGATATTAGAAGCGTTGATGAGCTGTTAGATAGTATCG
>JAHRWI010000014.1 GCA_019090225.1 Porticoccaceae bacterium | reverse complement strand
TACACTTATGCGATCGTCGGCAGCGTCAGATGTGTATAAGAGACAGCATACTGTCTTATTTATTCTACTCACACCTATTTCACTGACTAGCTGGAGCTGGGAATTCGAAGGAGAATTATTCGGCCAGGCACGCTATTTTCCTGACAAGCCTTTGCACAAGGCTCAAAGATCACAAAGCCAGTCTGTAGCCCTCGAACTGAGCGCGTACCACAAGATTTCCGACGCCATCAGCCTGGAATTTATTCCTTTTTACCGACACGATTTTCAGGATGACGAACGCAGTCACGGTGATATCCGTAAGGCTTACGCCCTCTGGTCGAGCCCAAAGCTCGAGATAGGTGCGGGCATCAACAAAGTATTCTGGGGCGTTACCGAAGCCATACATCTGGTTGACATCATCAACCAGACCGATGCCGTCGAAGCTCCAGACCAGGAGGAGAAACTCGGCCAACCTATGGTTAGCCTGTCCTTTCCACTTACGAGCGGGCTGTTTGATATCTATGCAATGCCCAACTTTCGAGAACGGAATTTTGCAGGTGATAATGGGCGTTTGCGCGGCTCATTGGTCGTCGACACCAATAATCCCATTTATGAGAATAAGGACAAAGACCATCATATCGACTGGGCGGTACGTCTTAAACAGAGCCTCGCAAGCGGGGAATTGGCGCTGTCGTATTTTCAAGGCACCAGTCGCGATCCGAATTTCGTTACTTCGATGGGGATATCGGATCCTGCTCTCCTACCCTATTACCCGCAGATCAAACAACTCGGTCTTGAAACCCAGTACATCAAAGATGAGTGGTTGTGGAAACTAGAAGCCATCTATCGCAAAGGTCAACCTAATCTGCAATTCAAAGTGGAAGACTATTATTCGGTCACAGGTGGTTTTGAATACAATATATACAGCATTTTTGACACCACCCAGGATCTCGGCATTATCCTGGAGGGAATCTATGATCAACGGCGTGATGACGCCCTGACTTTTAACGAAGAAGATATCGTACTGGGAACACGTTGGTCCCTGAATAATATGCATAGCACCGTAGTGCTCGGCTTGTGGATACAGGACGCTGATACCTCAGCTCATAACTTCGTTCTGGAACTTTCGACAGAATTTGGTAATTCGATTGCCGTAACAGTTGAAGCACTAATATTTTCAGAGCAACCAGGCAATAATTCTCCCCATCGTTTTAGTGCCGACAGTATCGGCCATCAATTGCGGCGCGATGATTACCTGCAAATTGAAGTCGGATACTATTTCTAAGTAACGAACCTGCTATTTCAAACGATAGGTGATATGGCCAAACCTGAAGAACCACAAAAAATCCCAGTTGGCGTTAGCAGTTGTCTACTTGGCGAACGTGTACGCTATGACGGCGGCCACAAATATAATCCTCACATAACAAACACCCTAAGAAAATATTTTAACCTTATACCCTTTTGTCCAGAAGTGGACATCGGTCTCGGCGTACCCAGAGAAGCTGTGCATCTGGTCATGGTTAACAACGCCGTGCGCTGTGTCAGCACAGTTAGCCCAAAACTCGATATCACCGAGCAACTCATCAATTGCGCCGAGCAACAAAAACACTGGCATGAAAATCTCTCCGGCTACATTTTTAAGCGTAATTCGTCCAGCTGTGGGCCGAACAAGGTCAATCTTGTCGATGGTAACGGAAAAGTTCTCGACCATCACAAAACAAACGCTAGCGGCGTCGGTCTTTACGCTCAGGAGCTTATGAAGAATTTCCCTTACCTCCCTGTTGAAGACGAAGATAGTCTGAGCCATAGGCTTATCAGGGAAAATTTTATAATGCGGGTTGGTATCTACCATTGCTGGCAAAGCCTGCTCACCAAAGAGCTCAGTTTGAAAGCATTAAGCGCCTTCCACCAGGATCACCAGCACATTTTCATCAAACACCACAAACGGTTCGCAGTGGAGCTCGAAACGGGCCTGGTAAGCGCCGAACAGGACGGCGATGATATTAAACAAGTTAAGGATGTTTATATCGAAAGGCTGACCAGGTTGTTGAAAATAATCCCAGCGTCGAAGAATTTATAAGCCCTCAATCACCATAAAATATTCGTCGAGAATTGCTATGCTTACATTCATTAGCGGCCATACCGGGCTATTTGACTACCTGGCTAGGCCTAGGGCTAAAGCAAAACACAGAGACTCGAATATTACATAATTATAATGTACGTGATAATCTTACAATCTCGCGATTTTACAATCGCTGCGTAACTACCGCAGACAAACGAGGCATTACAATGGCAATCGAAACTTCTCATCCAGGCTTACTGCTACGCCAACTTTTCGACCGCGACACCTTCACTTACACCTACCTGCTGGTTGACCCCGAAACCCAGGAAGGCGCTATTATCGATGCGGTGAAAGAACAGTTCGATCGCGATTTACAGTTGATTAAAGAGTTGGGCATTGAGCTACTCTATGCCATTGAAACCCACGCTCACGCTGACCACATCACCTCTGCCGGCATGCTCCGGCAAAATACCGGTGCCAAGATTGTCTTTGGCGAAGCGGCAGGTATCCAGGGCATTGATCTGATCGTTAAGGATGGCGATAAACTGCCCCTGGGCCGCCACAGCATTGAGGTGATAGCGACACCCGGTCATACCAGCGGCTGCACCAGCTATTACATCGATGGTATTGTATTTACTGGCGACACTCTGCTAATCCGGGGTTGCGGTCGCACTGACTTTCAACAGGGGGACGCCAAAACCCTTTACGACAATGTCACCAACCGGCTGTTTATCTTGCCGGATGAGACCCTGGTCT
>JAHRWI010000284.1 GCA_019090225.1 Porticoccaceae bacterium | reverse complement strand
CGAGATCTACACTCGACTAGTCGTCGGCAGCGTCAGATGTGTATAAGAGACAGCCCAAGGGTGTTGCCTGAGGTTTTGTGAGAAACGTTTGCTAGAAGTTTACCTTAGCAAAAAAGGCGCTTAATTGATTAAGCGCCTTTTTTGATTTTCCAGGTTTTTATCAGCCTGGTGACTTATAAGAACTAGCGAGCAAAGATTTATTTGGTATCAAAATTATAATTATTCATACTAAAAAAGCGGCTGGTTAACCAGTGGATAAAACCCATGGTAGGTCGAATCGTCGGGCTGTCGCCATGGCGATCAAAGTAGTAGCTGTTTGATTGCGCACAATCGCCAAATTTAAAAATGGTCAGATGGGTGCGACCCTGAACCTTCTGGAAGTTTTTGTCATTGGAAGCTTTCTTAACTTCGATGTAATTGGCCTCGCGTTTTTTGGCCGCTTTCATACAACGGGTCAGATGTTTGGACTGGGTGTCAATCATGCCAAACCAGGATGCCGTGCAAACGCTATAGGGGCCGAACATCAGGAAGAAGTTTGGGAAGTTCGGCACGGTGGAGCCTTCAAATGCCTGGTAACGGTTTTCTTCCCAGAAGTCACTGAGGTCGAGACCGCCTTTACCGGCCACAGCGTAGGTTGGCACACTGCCTTTTTGAAATACTTCAAAACCTGTGGCGCAGATCAGTAAGTCGATCTCCCGTACGGTGCCGTCTTTAGTGACGATGGCATTTTCAGTGATGTGATCGATGGGGTCAGTGACCAGGCTGGCATCATCGCGATTAAAGACCGGATAAAACTTACTGGTAAAGCTGGGCCGTTTACAGCCGAAATCGTATTTTGGAATCAGTGCTTCCTGGGTGGCGGGGTCATCGACCTGATCGCGAATATGTTTGACGCACATGTTCTGAAGCTTCTTGCCAGCAAAAGAAAAATACTTATTAAAGATCAATAAATTGATCATCACGATGTCGGTAAAAAATATTGTCAATAATCGCGCCGCCCACTGAGCACCGGGAACCTTGGCAAAGATTTTTTGCAGACGAGGACTAAAGGGCAGATCTTTTTTAGGCAGCAACCAAATGGCGGTGCGTTGGTAAACGTCCAGAGATTTGGCTTTGTCGACAATTTCTGGCACAGCCTGAATGCCTGTGGCACCGGTACCGATAAAGCCGATGCGTTTGTCGGTGAGGTCGTAGGAGTGATCCCAGCGACCGGTGTGGATAACCTTACCTTTGAATTTATCGATGCCATCAATAACGGGCAATTTTGGCAAGGTTAAAAATCCGGTGGCGCTAACCAGGTAGCGAGAGGTGTAAGTGTCCCCCGACACGGTGCGGGTCACCCAGACATTATGTTCTTCATCGTAACTGGATTCCGCGACCTCAGCGTTATAACGCATATGGGGGCGAATGCCATATTTTTGGGCGCAGTGGTCAACGTAGCGTTTCATTTCTGCGCCGGGTGCGTAGAGGCTAGACCAGTAGGGGTTTTGTTCAAAGGAAAATGAATAGCTCAGGGATGGAATGTCCACCGCCAAGCCGGGGTAGGTGTTGTCGCGCCAGGTGCCGCCAACATCGTCGGCTTTTTCCAGGATAACGAAATCACCCAGGCCTTCCTTGAGCATGCGAATGCCAGCGCCCAGACCAGACAGGCCTGAGCCGACAATGACGGTTTCAAAATCGATTAGGGGCTTATCAGCCCGGGGCGGAAGATCAAGGGTGTGATCTAAAGCTGCCTCTGCCATGGTGTTACCTCTTGTTGTCACTTTTGTCGTCAATAGGGGGAGGAAATATCAATTTTTACCGATCAGTTTGATCGATATCAGGTCAATTCCTGTGGGGGCAAACCCAATATTATATAATGCTCTGAATCAGTATGCAGGATATTTACATATTTTAGCGTTGCCGCACCAGGCCATCGAGCCTTATGCCTCATGTACTTATGGAAGCTTAATCTTAGGATGATTCTCGAAACCGAATGTCGGCGACAGAGACGCTTAATAACTCGCCCAACTTCACGACCAGTTGATCGCCGAGTTCAAGTGGGCCGACGCCTTCTGGTGTGCCGGTAAGAATTACATCACCCGGCTCCAGGGTAAAAAAGCGGCTCATATAGGCAATCAGAGGTATCACGGGGCTGAGCATTTGCGCGGTATTGCCGTCTTGTTTGCTGACTCCATTTTGTTCGAGCTTCAGATCAACATTTTGTAAGTTGCTGATTTTGTCAGGGCTCACAAAAGCGGAGATAGGACAGGCACCGTCCCAGCCTTTGGCTTTTTCCCAGGGATGTCCGGCATCGCGTAATTGTTTTTGTAAATCTCTGAGAGTCAGATCCAGGGCGACCCCGGCCCCGGCAATGGCGGGTAGCACGGCCTGTTCTGAACATTGACTAAGCTGCTTGCCGATCAAAATGGCCATCTCAGTTTCAAAATGTACAGAACCTAAGCCCTGAGGAATCACCAGTGGCTCGGTCAGCGAGGTCAATGCCGATTTCGGCTTAATAAACAGCATTGGCTCGGCGCTGGACTGGCTGGCCATTTCTTTAATGTGGGCGGCGTAGTTGAGGCCGACGCAGACAACTTTTCCCGCAGGTAGATCACAGGGGCTGCCGTCTAAAAATTGGTGGGCGTAGGGTTTTGTCATCTTGATTACCGGTAGATGGTTTATGTGCTTAGGGTTTGCGACATCTTGTTTTTAAATGAGTTTGCCGGGATTGAGTATGCTGTTGGGATCAAACACCTGCTTGAGCTGGCGCATCAAAGCGATTTCACTGTCGCTACGGCTGTAGTGGAGCAAGTCTTTTTTAAGCAAACCGACGCCGTGCTCAGCAGAGATGCTGCCACTGAACTTTGCTACCAGTTCGGCGACCTGAATACTAACATCGGCGCAGCGCTGATTGAACGCTTGTGCCGATAGCGCATCGGGTTTGAGAATATTCAGGTGCAAATTGCCATCGCCAATATGGCCATACCAGACTATTTCAAAATCGGGATAGCTTTGTTGAGCAAGCTCGTCCACGGCGCGAATAAAATCTGGCATCAGAGAGATATTGACCGAAATATCATTTTTGTAAGGTTTGCCGGGGGCCAGGGTTTCAGAAATATCCTCCCGCAATCGCCATAGTTTTTCTGCCTGCTTCTGGTTTTGGCTAATCACACCATCGCTGACCAGTTGCTTATCGTTACATTCCTCGAACAAGGCCAGTGCGATGGCCAGATCCCTGTCATCTTTGTGCTCAAACTCTAGCAGTACGTAATAGGGTGTGCGCACGGTGAAGGGTGCCGGCAGTTTGTGGTGCTTAAGCACTTTGTCTAGTGCGAGATCAGAAAAAAACTCAAAGGCAGTTAGACACAAACCGCTATTGTAGATGCTCAATATCTCGGTGATGGTCTCGAAGTCGTTGACACCAAGCACCTGTACCGAGCGGCCTGGCGGTGCTGGGGCCAGGCGCACCGTCGCTTCGCAGATAATGCCCAGCGTGCCTTCTGAGCCGATAAATAAATGGCGGAAGTCATAGCCGGTATTATTTTTGATAAGCCCGCGATTTAGCTCCAGGATCTTGCCAGCACCGGTAACGACGCTCAAACCCACCACCCAGTCTCGGGTCATGCCATAGCGAATAACATTGATACCCCCGGCATTGGTGGCGACATTGCCGCCGATTTGACTGGAACCTGCTGAAGCAAAGTTGACCGGATAATAGAGGCCTTCCTGCTCTGCATATTCCTGAATAGTCTGGGTGATGGCCCCGGCCTCACAGCGAATGGTTTGGTCTATGGGGTTAAAGTCGAGAATTTTGTTCATGCGATCCATCGCCAGCACTAGCTCGCCGTCTTTGGCGACGGCACCGCCACTCAAACCCGTGCGGCCACCACTGGGCACGATGGGAAGCTCGTGAGTATTTGCGCACTTAACTATCGCCTGCA
Source organism: Porticoccaceae bacterium (assembly GCA_019090225.1). Classification (GTDB taxonomy): domain Bacteria; phylum Pseudomonadota; class Gammaproteobacteria; order Pseudomonadales; family Porticoccaceae; genus HB2-32-21. The sequence goes on along the minus strand of JAHRWI010000284.1, from coordinate 2,139 downwards.
CTTCGTCAATGCTGTTCGGCAGTATTACGGCGCAGGGGCAGGGCTGCCAGCGGGTGGTGCGGTCTACGCCATAGGCTTGCAGGCTCGCAGTATCGATTAAGACGCGATCATCCGCACAAATGCTGCGTAGTGTGGGTAATATTTTTTCTAAGGTTGAACGAATCATTGTGAGGGAGTCTTTGTCGAGTTCTTCTGACCCAAACCCACTTCGCCTAAACCCATAAAGTCAAAGGACTGCGTGCGCAGATTCTTAGTTTCGTTGACCAGGTGATGTTGCGCCCCTGGCACCATGCAGATCTTGGCCCTCGGTAATTTACGACGAAACTGTTTGAGGTTGTAGCGCCAGTTGAGGGTTTTGTCGAGATCGCCCTGAATAATATGCAGGGGGAAATTATTGTCGGGCAGGTCGTGAAACTCTTCAGTCCAGCGCTTCATAGCACCGATCCATTCCAGAGGAATATGATGAGCCTGGAGGGGATCCTGCCGGGATACGAAATCCATAAAAGCTGGATTACCGGAGTTTTTAGCAAAATGCCTTTTGATGCGGGGCAAAAATCGGTGGGCGAGCAAATAAATCAAGCGATTACCCTGCCATCGATAGGGATGCAAAAGCGGCGCGAGCAGGGCGATGTTGCCAAAAGTGGGATTCTCAGGGTTTTCGGCCAGCAGATGTTTGAGCACAATTGCGCCGCCAGTGCTTTGGCCGATGCCGTGCCAGGGTTGCGGCAGTTGGCCTTTTGCGTAATTAAGAAGCTCTTCAAAAACTTCAACATAATGATCAAAACTGGCGATGGTCACTCGTTCGCCATCCGACAGGCCGTGGCCGGGTAGATCAAAGGCGATCACGGCAAGATTTTTACTAAGCAAATACTCAAACAGGTGCCCATAAAGTCCGCTGTGATCAAAATAGCCATGCACGACAAAGGCGGTGCCGGTAGGCGCTTTGGGCAGCCAATATTGGCAGGCAATGGTATAGCCGCCGCACTTTTTTGAACCGAGAAAATGTCGGACGCCATCAGCTTCGCTCAGCGCGGTTAGACCATAGTGATCGAGATAGGCTCTGGCGTTGGACTGATAGGTGTTCCCCGCGTTTGTGAGGGTGTTTGTGAAACCGTCAGGCTCGTCGCTACTGAGGTCGAAATTCAGTTCGGATAATTGCCGATGTAGGCTTTGTAATTGCTCTGCCAGCAGCTCGTTGTTAGCCAAAGTGAATTCCAGGGGTTGTTTTACTATGCGTTAAATAGCGATGAGTTGGGTGGTGTCTTGAGTTTAAGCTGCATGCAATGATGAATCCTGAGCGCTAATATCTGAGTGCTAACTAATAAGTGCTGAGAAAATTGCTGCCTGGATAGATTACCATACCGGTATAATGACGCGCTGTAGCGTGGCCCTTGGTCTTGATGTCATTTAATAGCCAACTATTAAGCGCTAACTACGCACCATATAATTACCACCTTAAATACTGCTTTTTTATAAGCGAGTAAAGCGCAGGTCTCAAAACCCATGCCCCAAACAGAGTTTTTAATTGCCCCGTCTATTTTATCCGCTGACTTTGCCCGCCTGGGTGAGGATGTCAATAAGGTGCTTGAGGCCGGTGCCGATGTGGTTCACTTTGATGTCATGGATAATCACTACGTGCCCAATCTCACCATTGGGCCGATGGTCTGCAAAGCCCTGCGCAAATTCGGGGTGACCGCAGCGATCGACGTGCATTTGATGGTGGAGCCAGTCGACGCTTTGATCGAGCAGTTTGCAGAAGCGGGGGCCAGCTGGATCACCTTTCACCCTGAGGCCAGTCGTCACATTGATCGTTCTCTGCAATTAGCCCGTGATCTTGGCTGTAAATCGGGTCTGGTGCTCAATCCTGCGACGCCGCTGAATGTCATCGAACACGTTATGGATAAAATTGACGTATTGCTGTTGATGTCGGTTAACCCTGGTTACGGCGGGCAGAAATTTATACCGCAAACGCTCACCAAACTCAGGCAGGCGCGGGCCTTGATCGACGCTAGTGGCTACGATATTCGTCTTGAAGTGGACGGTGGTGTGAGCACTGATAATATTCGGGACATTGCCCAGGCCGGTGCTGATACTTTTGTTGCCGGGTCGGCTATCTTTGTGCCCAGTGGCGATTATCGT